>JALYZO010000015.1 GCA_030945745.1 Actinomycetota bacterium | reverse complement strand
ACCCCATCCTCGTCGCCCTGGCCGACGCCGCCCGGCGCTACCCGATCCCCATGACCGCCCTCGCAGAGCTGATCGACGGTTGCGAGATGGACGTCAACGCCACCACCTACGAGACCTTCGACGACCTGGTGGGCTACTGCCGGCGGGTGGCGGGCAGCGTGGGCCGCCTGTCCCTCGGGGTCTACGGCTGCGCCGATCCGGCCATGGCCGCGCCGTTGGCCGACGCGCTGGGGGTGGCGCTGCAGATCACCAACATCCTCCGCGACGTCGTCGAGGACCGAGACACCATGGGCCGGGTGTACCTGCCCGGCGCCGACCTGGAGCGCTTCGGCGCCGGTGACGACCTGCGAGGTCCCGTCGACAACGTGGTGGCCGTCATCGCCTACGAGGCGGCCCGTGCGGAGGCCTGGTACGACGAAGGGCTTCGTCTCCTCCCTCTCCTCGACCGCCGGTCACGGGCGTGCACGGCGACCATGGCCGGCATCTACCGGCGCCTGCTGATCCGCATGCAGCGCGATCCCGCCGCCGTGCTGCACACCCGGGTGACCCTCCCCCGGTGGGAGAAGGCACAGGTTGCCCTGGCCGGCCTGACCTGGGGCCGGGCATGACCAGGCCGCATGTCGTCGTAGTCGGAGGGGGCCTGGCCGGCCTGTCCGCCGCCCTGCACTGCGCCGACGGCGGAGCGCGCGTCACCGTGGTCGAACGCCGGCGTCGCCTCGGCGGCCTCACGTGGTCCTTCGACCACGATGGGCGCAGCGTCGACAACGGCCAGCATGTGTTCCTCCGCTGCTGCCATGCCTACCTCGGGTTCCTGGAGCGGATCGGCTCGGCGGACGACGTCACCCTCCAGGATCGCCTGGACATCACCGTGATCAGGCCGGCCACCGCACCCCAGAGTCGGTCCGCCCACCGGGACTCAGGCACCGGCCGGCGATGCCAGGCTCGGATCACCAGGAACAACCTGCCCGCCCCCGCCCATCTGGCCGCCTCGCTGCTGGCCTATCGGCTGCTGCCCCTGGTCGACCGGGCCCGCCTCGCTCGGGCCGTGCTCCCGTTGCGCCACCTCGACCTGCACGACCCGACCCTCGACGACCAGACCTTCGGCGCATGGCTGGCCGCCCACGGCCAGAGCGCCCGGGCCATCACCGCCCTGTGGGACCTGATCACGGTGGCCACCGTCAACCTGCCCGCCGCCGAGGCATCACTGGCCATGGGAGCCAAGGTGTTCCAGACCGGGCTGCTCACCGACGCCGGATCCGCAGACATCGGCTGGTCGAAGATCCCCCTCGGCGTCCTCCACGGCCAGCGGGCGGCGGCGGCGCTGCACCGGGCGGGAGCGGAGGTGGCCTACGGCGAGCTGGTGGTGCGCATCGAACCGGCCGGCCCGGCCCCGACGCACCGGCCCGGCGGGGGGTTCGCGGTGCGCACCGACGCCCGGACCCTCGACGCCGACGCCGTGGTGGTCGCTCTCCCCCACCACGCCGTCGGTGCCGTCCTCCCGGCGGGGACCGTCGCCTACCAGGACCGGCTGGGTGAGCTGGGGACCTCGCCGATCGTCGACGTGCACCTGACCTACGACCGCACGGTCACCGACCTTCCCCTGATGGCCGGGGTGGGCACGCCGTTGCAGTGGCTGTTCGACCGCACGGCATCCTCGGGCCTGGAACCGGGCTCGGCGCAATACCTGGCCGTCTCGCTCTCCGCCGCCGAAGCCGCCATGGGTCGCCATCCCGACGACCTGGTCGCCGAGGCGGCCCGGGAGCTCCCGCTGGTGCTTCCCGCCGCCGCCGGGGCCCGCCTGATCAGCTCGCTGGTGACCAAGGAGCGGACCGCCACGTTCCGGGCGGTTCCCGGCACCGCCCGCCTGCGTGCCCCGGCTCGCACCGCCATCCCCGGCCTGTGGTTGGCCGGGGCATGGACCGACACCGGCTGGCCGGCAACGATGGAAGGGGCGTGCCGCAGCGGACGAGCGGCAGGCCGCGGCGCCCTCCTCGATGCCGACCGAGCCCATCGACTGCATGAGGAGGTGGCGTGACACCGACCGTGGGAGTACCCGATGTCCTGGCACGCTCGAGCGAGCTGACCACACCAGCCCTGAGGGCCGCCGTCAACCGCCTGGCCCCCGACATTCGCCGGGTGGCCTCCTACCACATGGGGTGGAGCGACGTCGCCGGCGAGCCGACCGCACGCCAGGGAGGGAAGGGCATCCGCCCGGCCCTGGCCCTGCTGTCCGCCGAGGCCGCGTGGGGCGAGGTCGCCGGCTCGGTCCCCGGTGCCGTGGCCCTGGAGCTGATCCACAACTTCTCCCTCATCCACGACGACATCATCGACGGCGACACCGAGCGTCATCACCGCCCGACCGTGTGGGCGGTGTGGGGCATCGGAGCGGCGATCATCGCCGGTGACGCGCTCGAGGCCCTGGCCCACCAGGTGCTGCTCGAAGGTGCATCTCCTTACGTCGCCGTGGCATCCGCCGCCCTGGCCGAAGCCACTGCGGGGATGATCTCCGGCCAGGCCGACGACATCGCTTTCGAACGGCGCCGTACGGTCAGCGTCGAGGAGTGCATGGCCATGTCCGCGGCCAAGACCGGCGCCCTGCTCGGCGCCGCCACCTCCATCGGTGCCGTCCTGTCCGGGGCGTCGCCGGCCACCATCGGTGCCCTCCGGGACTTCGGGGCGCATCTGGGCCTGGCGTTCCAGGCCGTCGACGATCTCCTGGGGATCTGGGGGGACCCGGCCAGGACCGGAAAACCGGCGGGCAATGACCTCCGGCAGCGCAAGAAGACCATGCCCGTGGTCTCCGCCCTGGCCGCGGGGGGCGAAGAGGCCGACGAGCTGATGTCCCTCGTTGGCGGACCTGCGCCCGGTGAGTTTCCCGGACCACCCCTGAAGGCCGGGGAGATCGATCGGGCCGCCTACCTGGTGGAGTCCTGCGGGGGCCGGTCGTGGACGGCCGAGCGGGCCAAAGCCCATCTCGATGCCGCCCTCGGAGCACTGGAGCGGGTCCGGTTGTCCCCCGCCCCCCAGCGTGAGCTGGCGGACATGGCCGTCTACGTCGTGGAGCGCCAGTCATGACCGCCGTCCGCCTCCACCACGACGGCGGGCCCGGCGGGCCCGCCTCACCGGCGGCGGAGGCGCTGCGCGCCGCGGTCGATCAGCTCCTCGAGCTGCAGGCCGCCGAGGGGTGGTGGAAAGGGGAGCTGGAGACCAACGTGACCATGGATGTCGAAGACGTCCTGCTCCGTCACTTCCTGGGCATCCTGGAGCCGGCCACGGCGACCAAGGCCGCCGACTGGATCCGCTCCAACCAGCGTCCCGACGGCACCTGGGGCACGTTCCTGGGGGCCCCCGGCGACGTGTCGGCCACCGTCGAGGCCTACGTGGCGCTGCGCCTGGCCGGCGAGGCGGCCGACGCCCCGACCATGCTCGCCGCCGCACGGTGGGTGGCGGCCAACGGTGGCATGGGCGCCACCCGCGTGTTCACGAGGATCTGGCTGGCCATGGTCGGGGCGTGGGAATGGGAACGGCTTCCCGTCCTCCCGCCCGAGATCATGCTCCTTCCCGCGTGGGCCCCCCTCAACATCTACGACTTCGGCTGCTGGGCACGCCAGACGATCGTGGCCCTCTCGGTGGTCATGGCCCACCGGCCGGCCCGGCCCCTCCCCTTCGCCCTCCACGAGCTCTCTGCCGGGTTGCCGGCCGAGGCCCACCGGAGTCGCCCGGGACCCGACGTGGCCCCCTGGTGGCGGTCGGGGCGGCTGCCGGCCATGGGACGGGCCTTCGAGACCCTCGACCGGCTCCTGCACCGCTACGAACGTCTGCCGTCGTGGGTCCTGCCCCGCTCGGTGCTCCGCCGGACCTCCCTGCACCTGGCTGAGCAGTGGATCGTCAGCCGCCAGGAGGCCGACGGATGCTGGGGCGGCATCCAACCGCCCCTCGTGTACTCGGTGATCGCCCTGCACCTCCAGGGCTACGCCCTCGACCACCCGGTGATGGCCGCCGCCATCGCCGGCATGAACGGCTTCGTGATCGACGACGAACGGGGGCGGCGCATCGAGGCATGCCAGTCTCCGGTGTGGGACACCGCCCTGGCCGTCGTTGCCCTGACCGACGCCGGCATCGACGAGCACCACCCGGGCGTGGCCCGGGCCGGACGGTGGTTGTTGGACAACGAGATCCGGGTGGCGGGCGACTGGTCGATCCGGCGACCGCAGCTCCCTCCCGGGGGGTGGGCCTTCGAGTTCGCCAACATCAACTATCCCGACATCGACGACACCGCCGAGGTCGTCATGGCGCTGCGTCGTGCCCTCCCCGGCGATGCCGGGCCCGCCTGCGACCGGGGCGTCGCGTGGACCGTCGGTCTGCAGTGCCGGGCCGGCGGCTGGGGTGCCTTCGACGTCGACAACGACAGCGAGCTGTGCGCCTCACTGCCCTTCTGTGACTTCGGTCGGGTCACCGACCCCCCTTCATCGGATGTCACCGCCCATGTCATCGAGATGCTCGCCGCCGAGCCAGGCGCGCCCCGCCACGTCATCGACCGCGCCGTGACCTGGCTGTCGAATGAGCAGGAGGAGGACGGCTCGTGGTTCGGCCGCTGGGGCGTCAACCACCTCTACGGCACCGGGGCCGCCCTCCCCGCTCTGATCGCCGCCGGGGTGAGACCGTCCGACCCCCGGATCCGCCGGGCCGTGGGATGGCTCGTTGGCGTGCAGCAAAGCGACGGCGGATGGGGGGAGGACCCGCGTTCCTACCGCGACGTTGCCTGGCGGGGCCGGGGGGCCACCACCCCGTCACAGACCGCATGGGCCCTGCTGGCCCTGCTGGCGGCAGGCGAAGGGGACAGCGTGGCGGTCCGCCGGGGCATCGTCTGGCTGGTCGACAACCAGACGCCGGAGGGGACCTGGGAGGAGCCGTGGTTCACCGGCACCGGCTTCCCGTGGGACTTCACCATCAACTACCACCTGTACCGCCACGTGTGGCCCATGATGGCCCTCGGCCGGTACCTGGGCCTCGCGCCCGATCACGTCCCGGGGACCCGGCGATGACGACAGCGGTTGCCCCCCTGGACCTGGTGTGCCTGACCCCGCTTCGCGTGGAAGCCGTCGCTGCGCGTTGCGGGCTTCGCAACAGCCCCGCCCGAGGGCGTGTCCTGGTAGTGCGCACCGGTGCCGGCGGGGTCCACTCGGCTCAGGGTGGTGGCGCCGCCCTCGCCTCCCTGGGGGGCGCCTGCGCGGTGGCGGCCGGGCCGGGCGCTCAGGCACCGGTGACCCTGGTAGCGGGCGTGGGCGGGGGTCTCGTCGCCGGGCTGGCGGCCGGCGAGCTGGTGGTCGCCGATGCCGTCATCGGACCCGACGGGAATGCCCTCGACATCGACCTGCGCAGCGCTCCCAGCGTGGCCGATGCGCTGCTCGCTGCCGGCCTCACCGTTCGCGTCGCTCCTGTCGCCACTGCGGCAACCTTCGTGCGCGGTGCCACGGCGCGCGCTGCTCTGGCCGCCACCACCGGCGCGGCCGCCGTCGACCTCGAGTCGTCGATCCTGGCCGGCCTGGCCTGGCCCGGGCCCTTCGCTGTCGTGCGGGCCGTGGTCGACACGTCCGACGCCGAGCTGGTCGCACCCTCCACGATCATCAGGGGCATCGTCGCCCTCCGGGCATTGCGCCAAGCTGCGCCTGTCCTCGCCGCCTGGGCCGCTGGCCGCCGCCCTCTGTTCTCCACCACCGGTCCGTTCTGACCGGGTTCGCTCGTTCCTTCAGGAGGTTCGCACCATGGGAGTTCCCCTCCGCCAAAGCCTGCAGGTCGGTACCTACATCGCCCGCCAGAGGCTGCACGGCAGGGACAGGTACCCGCTCATCGTCGAGCTGGAGCCACTGTTCGCCTGCAACCTGAGCTGCAACGGCTGCGGCAAGATCCAGTACCCGACGGACATCCTGCGCAAGCGGCTCACGGTCGACCAGGCCGTCGCCGCCATCGACGAGAGTCGCGCTCCCATGGTGTCGATCGCCGGTGGTGAACCCCTCCTGCACCCCGACATCGACAGGATCGTCGACGCGCTCCTGGCCCGCAGGAAGTTCGTCTACCTCTGCACCAATGCTCTGCTCCTGGAGCGCAAGCTCGACAGGTTCAAGCCCAACGCGCGCTTCAGCTGGGTGATCCACATCGACGGCCTCAAGGAACGCCACGACGAGTCCGTCAGCCGCGACGGAACCTTCGACAAGGCCGTGGCCGCCATCAGGAGAGCAAAGGACCTGGGTTTCACCGTCAACACCAACACCACCTTCTTCAACACCGACACCGTGGCCGACGTGCGCGACGTCCTCGACTACCTCAACGACGACCTCAAGGTCGATCAGATGATGATCTCCCCCGGCTACGCCTATGAGAAGGCCCCCGACCAGGTCAACTTCCTGTCCACCAAGACGTCCACGACGCTGTTCGCCGGCGCGTTCGCCGATGGCCGGCGCAAGAGGTGGAGGCTGAACCACAGCCCCCTGTTCCTCGACTTCCTCGAGGGCAAGGTCGACTTCCCGTGCACGCCGTGGGGCATCCCCAGCTACTCGGTGTTCGGCTGGCAACGTCCCTGCTACCTGATGGCCGATGGTTATGCGGAGACCTATCAGGAGCTGCTGGAGACGACCGACTGGGACCGCTACGGACGAGGCAAGGATCCCCGCTGCGCCAACTGCATGGCGCACTGCGGCTACGAACCCAGCGCCGTCATGGCCACCACCAGGTCCCTCAGGCAGTCCATCCGCGCCGCGGTCGGCTCATGACCGCCCCCGCCTGCCCGGTGACCCTCCGCGGCGGGCGGGCCCTGGTCACCGGAGCGTCCAGCGGCATCGGGGCGGCCACCGCCAGGGCCCTGGCCAACGAGGGGGTGTCCGTGGCCCTCGCCGGGCGCGACTCCACGGCGCTGGCTTCCGTCGCTGCCGATGCCGGCGGACCGGCATTCGCCGGCGACCTGACCGAGCCCGGCTACCCGGCCAGGCTGGCCGCGGACGCGTCGGCGGCGCTCGGCGGGCTCGACATCGTGGTCTCCAACGCCGGCGCCGGCTGGGCCGGCCCCTTCTCCGAGATGGACCCGGCTGGCATCGACGGACTCATCGACCTCAACCTGCGGGCCCCGGCTCACCTCCTCCACGCCGCCCTCCCCGACCTCGTGGCCAAAGGCCGCGGCCATGTGGTCCTCGTCGGCTCCATCGCCGGCCTGGTGGGCGTTCCCAACGAGGCGGTGTACTCCGCCACCAAGGCCGGCCTGGCCGGGCTGGCGGAGGCTCTGCGGGCGGAGCTGACCGGCACCGGGGTCAAGGTCTCCGTGGTCAGCCCCGGGGTCGTCGACACCGCCTTCTTCTCCCGGCGGAACCGCCCCTACGACCGGACGCGCCCGGCGCCGATCCCGGCGGCCGAGGTGGCCGACGCCATCGTCGACTGCCTGCGCTTCGGGCGCCCCGAGGTGATCGTGCCGAGCTGGCTCGCGGTGCCGGCCCGCATCCGCGGGATGGCGCCCCGGGCCTACCGGGCCCTGGCGCAGCGCCTGGCCTGAGGACCGCGGCAGGCGGCCAGCCTGTCAGATCTCGAAGCCCAGGCGGCGCAGAGCCCCGAGGAACTGCTCCTCGGCGACGCCCGCCTCGAGTGCCGGCGCCACCTTCGACCGCTCGGCATCGTCGAGAAACGATCGGACCGAGCGGGCGATCGACCCGGCGGTCGGCAGGCAGGCGGTGGCTCCACCGAGCTCCAACTCGTGCATCAGGTTCTCCCGGCCGTGGCCGGGAACGACGTCGATCAAGATGATGCCCCGACCGATGGTGCGGGCCTCCCGGCAGGTGTCGCCGGAGCTGGTCACCACCACGTCCGCCGCCGCCATCAGCTCCGGCACCCGGTCGGTGTAGCCGAACGGGATCACCTCGGGACAGGTGGCGGCCACGGTGGCCAACGACGCCTCCATGGACCGGTTGGTCCCGGCAACGGCAAGGGTCCAGATCCCGTCGTTGGCCAGGGCCCGGGCCGCCTCGTCGAGAGGTCCGAGACCCCAGGCCCCCGACATCAGCAGCGCACAGGTGACATCGTCGGGGATGCCCAGCCGGCGGCGGGCCACGCCCCGGCTGGGCGCGGCGTGGAACTCGGGTCGCACCGGCGCCGTCATGACCTCGACGCGAGCCTCAGGCCAGTACCGCCGGACGGATTCAGCGGCGGCCGACGACGTCACCAGGAACAGGTCGGTGTGCTCGTGCACCCACATCTGGTGAGCGAAGGAGTCGGTCATGATGACCACCGACGGGACCCCGAGGCCCTCGTCCCTGAGCCGGGCAGCCGCACCGGCACCGGTGGCAAACACGGCGACGATCAGGTCGGGCCGGAAGTCCGCCACCTCGGCGGCCAGGGGCGCCCGCATCCTGTCGAGCGCCGCCCGGTCCGCGGCACGGCCCAGCCGGCCGTTGTCGCGGAGCTGGGAGAAGTGAAAGGCGTCATAGACAGCGGTGACCGACAGGAGCTTGCGGAACACCCAGTCGCCGGCCGCTCCCGCTCCCTTGCCGAGCAGTGCCATCGAATCGAGGGTCCGCCATTCGACCCCGCGGGCGCCGAGCGCCGTCCCGCACGCCTCGGCGACCACGTCATGGCCCCTGCCGAGCGACCCTGACAACAGGAGCGCTCGTTCGAGCCTCACCGCGGAACCAGCTCATCGAGGGTCACCGCTCGGAGAGACCGTCGGTCGAGCTCCTCGGCGATGGGCCAAAGAGCGGCAAGCGCCTTGGAGGAGGTACCCACCGTCGAGCACGCATCACTGTCGTGCAGCAGGACGATGGCACCGGGAGCCAGCGCCGCGGTGACCCTCCGAGCGACGGTCGTGGCGGGCGGGGCGGTCCATTCCCTACCCCATGCTGACCACAGGACCAGCTCGACCCGTCGGAACCGGGCAGCGGCCATCGTCGCTCCGCTGACCTGGCCGTAGGGGGGTCGGTACCACCTGGGTCGGACTCCCAGCCCGGCCATGGTGACCAGCGCGTCGTCGAGGTCACGGAGCACCCAGCGCGGCGAGCGGCCCAGGTGGTGGCCGTGACTGTGACCGTGGGTGCCCACGGCGTGGCCCCGTTGCACGATCTCGTCGACCAGGCCGGGCCAGCGCGCCGCATGCGTTCCCAGGCAGAAGAACGTGGCCCGCAGGTCGAGGCGGTCGAGGGCATCGAGCACGGCCGGGGTGGCGGCCGGGCTGGGACCGTCATCGAAGGTCAGCGCCACCCGGTTGCCCGTCCCCCGCCACCGGCAGGTGCGCCCCGGCAGGGCCCGCAGGGGCGACCACTGCCCGAGGCTGACCACGCTCGGCACCCACTGCGCAGCGGCTCCCAGCCCGGCGGCGGCCGCAGCCGTCCCCACGAGGCGGTTCACAACAGGTCAGCCAGCACCGAGCGCAGGGCCGAGGCGACCTCGGCGGTCTCGGCGTCGGTCATGTCCGAATGCACGGGGAGGCAGACGTGACGGGCGCAGACCTCCTCGGCAACGGCCAGCCCGCCGGCCGGCACCACCTCGGGGAGCCTGGAGAACACCGGCTCGAGATGGAGGGGAAGGGCATAGACCTTGCCGCTGAGGGAGATCCCCCGTTGGCGGAGCCGGGCGGCGACGACGGCCTGGTCGATCCGCGAGTCGAGCAGCAGCGGATACTTGTAGACGTTGCGCACCGAACCGCCGGGTTCGACAAGCAGGGAGAGCCCGGCAACGTCGGCCAGAGCGTCGTCGTAGCCCTCGGCCACCCTTCTGCGGACGGTGATGAACTCGCTCAGACGATCCAGGTGGACCCGACCGATGGCCGCGTGGATCTCGCTCATGCGCCACGCAGAGCCGAGCCTGACGTGGCCGCCGCCCAGGAAGCTTCCCTTGCCCTGATCGCGATAGATCCGAGCCTCGTCGGCGACCGCCTCGTCGTCGGTCACAATCATGCCCCCCTCGCCGGAGGCGATGACCTTCGTCGGGTAGAACGAGAACGCCGCCGCCCGCCCGAACGTCCCCGCCGAGCGCCCCTGCCACAGCGAGCCGTGGGCGTGGGCGGCATCTTCCACCAGGAGAACGCCCTTCCGCTCACACAGCTCGGCGATGGCCTCGATGTCGGGGCAGACCATCCCCCCGATGTGGACCACGACCACCACGCGGGTTGCGGGGGACAGCGCGGCGGCGACGGTCGCCACCGAGACGCTGAGGGTGGCGGCGTCGGCATCGGCGAAGCGAACCTTGGCCCCGGCATGAAGGGCGGCGGCGGCGGTGGCGAAGAAGGTGTTGGCGGGGACGACCACCTCGTGGCCGGCGACCTCGAGCGCCCGCATGATGATCTCGAGGGCGCTGGTCCCCGAAGACGTGGCGACCGCCCTGGTGGCACCGTGGCGCTTGGCGAAGGCCTCCTCGAACGCACGGCCCTCCTCGCCCAGCGTCAGAGAGCCGCTCTGCAGGCAGCGATCGACGATGTCGAGGATCCGGGCCCGGTCCTCTGCGCCGAAGACCAAGCGCGCGGCTGGGATCGTCACCGGTGGCAGCTCCCTGGCTCGGCGCTGGGCACGGACTCGGGTGCCACGCCCGATCCGGACAGGGCGGAGGACGCGATGGCGATCAGCACCGTCACCACCGCTGCTCACCGTCCCCACGCACCATGCACCCCACGACAACCAGCGTAGGAGGCAGAAGAGCCGTCGGCGTCGGAGGCGCGTCGACGAAGCCCCTTCCGCCGTACTATGGGCGGGCCAGAGCGTGGCCGTGTTCCCATCTGGCGCCCGGAACCGAGAAAGGGACCATCCTGCCCAAGGGAAAAGAAGACGCAATCGTGCTCGAAGGTACGGTGAGCGAGGCGCTGAAGAACGCCATGTTCAAGGTCGAGCTCGCCAATGGGCACGAGGTGCTCGCCCACAACTCGGGCAAGATGCGCATGAACCGGATTCGGGTCCTCCCCGGCGACAAGGTGCAGGTTGAGATCAGCCCCTATGACCTGACCAGGGGCCGGATCACCTACCGCTACAAGTAGGCTCAGCCGGCGGCGTCAGGATCGACGAGCAGCCCGTTGGCCGCCACCAGGGCGGTCGCGGTGCGAACGGCTTCGCTGTACACCGCGGTCAGGTGCACGGTGGCTTCCTTCTCGTCGACGGCCAGCGGCGACGGTCCGAGCGAACGCAGGAGGGCGCCGGGGTCTGGCGTCGGCGTCACCGGCCTGGCCTGTTCTGCTTCGGCGGCGGCGTCACCCCAGAACTTGGCCTCGACGACCTTCTTGTTGACCCCCGGCCGGCGCCGCTTGCTCATTGGGGCGCCCTATTCGAGGGCGCCCATGAGCGGGCTGCTCTGCTTGTCGGTGCGCACTGCGTGCTCACGCTGCCTCCTCGTCTGCGTTGTCCGCCGGAGTGTCGTCGTCGATGACCTCTTCGGCATTGAGGCCGAGGGCCACCCGGATCTGCTCGGCGTCCAGGTCGCCCAGCGTGCTGCGGGCCGGGAGGACCATGCCCGCCACCTGGCGCTTGCCGTTGACGATCTCCTCGACCCGCTCGTCCACCGTGCCGGGGCACACCAGGCGGTGGGACATGACCGTGGACGTCTGGCCGATGCGCCAGGCCCGGTCCCGAGCCTGGTCCTCGACCGCCGGGTTCCACCAGCGGTCGTAGAGCACGACGTGGTTGGCGGCCGTGAGGTTCAGGCCCGAGCCGCCTGCCTTGATGGAGAGCACCAGGACGCCCGGCCCGGTGCCGTGTTGGAACTGGTCGACCAGATCGTCGCGGGTCACCCGGGACAGGCCGCCGTGATAGCAGCCGACGCGCGCGCCGGTGTGCTCGCTCAGGTGGGCAGCCAGCTTCTCCCCCCAGCGGGCGAAGTGGGTGAACACCAGGATTCGCTCGCCGGCCGCGAAGACGTCGTCGACGATCTCCTCCAGGCGGGTCAGCTTCCCGGAGCGGCCCTTGAGCGTCGTGCCCGGGTCGTCGTCGCCCAGGTAGGCGGCGGGATGGTCGCAGATCTGCTTGAGGGCGGTGATGGCAGCCAGGACCTGGCCCTTGCGCTGCGCTGCGTCGGACTCCAGGCCGCTGTCGATCAGGCGGTTGACCACGGCCTGGTACAGACCGATCTGCTCGGTGGTCATGGCGCAATGGTCCAGCTTGTCGACCTTGTCGGGCAGCTCGGCGGCGATGTCGGGCTCGACCTTGGTCCGCCGGAAGATCAGCAGGCCGTTCAGGGCCCGCAACGCCCCCTCGTGGGAGGCGGCCTTGAGGCCGGCACCGGTCACCGCCTTGACGGCGGCGGTGCGCGACAGCGACTCGATGAAGGTGTTGCGGGAGCCGACCAGGCCCGGGTTGGTGAAGTCAAGGATGGCCCACAGGTCACCGAGGCCGTTCTCGACCGGGGTACCGGTCAGGGCCAGGCGGGACCCCGCCGGCAGCCGGCGAAGGACCTGAGCGGTCTCGCTGTTGTGGTTCTTGATGACCTGGGCCTCATCGACCACGATCCGCTTCCAGGCGATGTCGGCCAGGGCGTCGATGTCGCGCACGGCGGTGGCGTAGGTGGTGAGGACCACGTCGGCGTGGGCGGCCAGCTCGGCCAGGCGGGCCGTGCCCGCCCGGCGGGGACCGTGGTGGGACACGACGCGGAGCGACGGGGTGAAGCGAGCCGTCTCGGTGGCCCAGTTGCCGAGCACGGCCGGCGGGCACACGACCAGCGCCGGCCCGTCGCCCCGGGTGGAGAGGATGTGGGCGAGGACGGTAGGCGTCTTTCCCAACCCCATGTCCATGGCCAGGCAGCCACCCAGGCTGGCCCGATCCAAGAAGCCCAGCCATCCAGCGGCCTCGGCCTGGTAGTGGCGAAGCGTTCCCCTGAAGCCCTTGGGTGCGTCGACGGGCGCCGGGGGGCTCGACGTGGCGTTGTGGAGCAGGTCCACCGCCCACCCGCTCCCATCGACTCGGACCGCTCCGCCGAGGGCTCCGCCCTCCAACCCGACGGCGTGGCGGATCAGCTCGGCCCCTGACAGCTCGGTGAGCGACGACCGCTCCGCCAGTGCGGCGGCGGCGGCGACCAGGTCGGCCCGCTCCAGGTGGACCCAGCGGCCCTTCACCTGGATGAGCGGCTTGGCCTCGGCGGCCAGCTTGGCGATCCCGGCGGCGTCGAGCTCCAGGTCGTCGAAGAGCACCGACCAGCGCACCGACGACAGCTGAGCCACGCCGACCTGCGACGGGCCGCCCATGGCGTCGGCGAAGAGCCGCAGCTGGGGCGACGGGCGGCGCCTGGACACCAGGGGCAGGTAGACCTCGAACCCGGCGGCGAACAGGGCGGCGCCGGTGTTGAACATCAGGTCACTGGCCTCGTCAGCGTCGATGACCACCTGGCCCCGGCGGGTGCTGGGTCGACGAAGGAGGGGCAGGAGGCGCTCCAGGCGGCGCAGCTGGGCCTCTACCTGCCCGGACTTGGTCCCCGACGCCACGACCAGGGCGTGCTCGACGGGCAGGGGAGCCTTGTCGACCCCGGTGGCCTCGACGTGCAGCAACCATCCGCCGTCGCTCGCCGGTGGGTCGAGGCGCACCGTCAGACCGATGCGGGGGGCGGTGGCCACCGGGGCCACCCAGCGCTTGAGGGCGTCGGACAGACGGGCGGCAACATCCGCCTCGGCGGAGAACGAGTGTCCGTCGAGCCCGGCCAGCACCGCCTCCGAGACCTCCACCCGACTGGTGGGAGAGGCCAACGCTGCGGGGGTCGGGGCCCGTTCCGCACCGGCGCGGGAGACGGCGTCGACCACGGCGGAGAGCACGGCCCGACACGCTCCGTCGGCCTGGGGAGCGGCCTGCACGGCCACCACCGCGCCCGGCATGCGGGCGACGAGGGCGGCGAAGCGTTCACGGCCAGCCAGGGCAGGCACCCAGCGAACACGGTGGCGGGCCTGGCCGCCCCCGTGACTGCCACTTCCGCTCGAGCCGCGCAGCACCGGGACCATGCGTCCCTGAGCAACCAGCTCCGTGCCCCACACGGCGACGTCTCCCAGCCAGCGCAGGCTGGTGCCGATGGGGGCGGCAACCTGACCGGCACCGATCCCGACCAACCACCCGAGCGTCTGGGCGATGGGCGCCGAGCGGGCGTCGGCCTTGGTCCCGTTCGGCAGAGGGACATCGGCGTGGCGTTCCCAGGCGATGGCGTCGGCATCGGCTTCGGCCAGCAACGCCTTGAGCCCATCGGCGTCACTTGCCTCCACGCCGGGGCCACCGCCCCAGACGATGACGCGCCCGTCGGCCCACGAGCACTGCAGCTGGACCACGCCGGGCGTCTCGGCGACCGGGTTGGATCGGGCCTGACGGCTGGTGTCGGGTTGGGACACGACGCTGGGCGCCACGGTCTCACCGGTCAGGGCGGACAGGGCAGCGGCCAGTCGGTCACGTTCGCCGGCCAGGTCGGCGACGATCTGGTCCCGCTCCTCGCCGCGCAGCTTCACGACGATGCGCAGACCGTCGTCGGTCTGGTCGATCAGGCGCCGGAGGGCGCCGATCCACGACGTGCCGTCGGCTTCGAGCGCAGCCAGCTGCTCTGCGCTGGCCCAACCACCGGCTGCAGCATCTGCTGCCGCGTCAACGCTCGTCCGGTCCAGCTCACGCTCCAGTTCACTCGTGTACGGCGCACCCGTGGACCGGCGTGGACCACGGGCCGGCCGCCGTTGGACGACCTGCCACTCGATGATCGCAGCTTGCACCCTCCTGGGAGCCTCGCCGCGGGACCGTATCGACGCCGAGGGAGCAACGCCGGGGTCCCACTGAACTCTCAGCCGATCATCGCTTCCAGGCTAGCGCACGGTGAGCCCTTTCGGGCGGACCACCCCCGCTCAGGGCTCCAGCAGGGCACGGGCGTCGCGTCCGGTGATGCCCGCGGCGCCGATCAGGGCCACCACGGCGGCCACGGCGACCAGGCCCAGGCCAGGACCGACCCCCACCTCGTAGATGCCCACCGAGTTGTTGGCGCTCAGCACCCCGCTCTCGGAGGTGAGGTGGGCGAACTCGTAGATGGTCAGCACGCACCCTCCGAGGGCGGCGAGGTCGACCACCACGGTGGCCACCCATCGGGGCCGGCGGAACGACACGATGCCACCAGCCACGATGGCCAGCCCGAAGGCGAAGGAGATCCAGCCCCCGCTGCCGTCGCTGGTGCCCCGGACGCTGGCGTGCTGGCCGAACGTGCCGCTCACGGTGACCCACGGCAGGAACGACCCGACGGCCATGACCGACCCGGCAACGACCGAGACGGTCGGCCACAGGGCGTTCCGCTTGAGGGTCCGGCGCTTGAGGGTCTGGCGCTCGGCCATGCCTGCGAGTTCAGGCTCGACCGCTGCGGGGGCGGGGGTGGCGACGACGGCCGCCTTGGCCCGAGGTCGGGTCTCCGAACCCCAGTGGTCGCCCGTCCAGTGCCGCTCCACGGCCTGCTCATAGGGATCCGGATACCACCCTGGGGTCTCCTCCGGTCGGCCCATGCACTCCTGATGCTACCGTCCGGGTTTGTCAGCGAACGATGGAGGACGGGCATGGGTCTTCGGTTGAAGCCAGGTACCAGCTGGTGGGAGACCTACGCCCGCTGCGTCGCCGTCGCCCCCGAAGCGTTCGATTCGGACCGCCTGCGCAACCTGGTGGGTGGTGAGTGGCAGCGCCTGGGCACCCCCGGAGACCATGTCACCCCGGTCGACGGCACCCCTATCCCCGGACCGCCGCGCATCTCGCATGACACCGCCGTCGCCGCCGTGGCCGATGCCCGCCGGGAGCACGACGAATGGGGCCGGGTCGACCTCGACGAGCGCAAGGCCCGGGTCACGGCGGCCGTCGATGCCATGACTGAGCACCGCGACCTTCTGGCCCTGCTGCTGGTGTGGGAGATCGGCAAGCCCTGGCGCCTGGCCTGCGCTGACGTCGACCGCTGCGTCGACGGGGTGCGCTGGTACGTCGGGGAGATCGAACGCCAGCTTGGGTCGGGCGAAACCCGCCGCAGCCCCCTGCCTGGGCCGGTGTCGAACATCGCCAGCTGGAACTACCCGATGAGCGTGCAGGTCCACGCCGAGGCGATCCAGGCGCTGGCCGGCAATGCCGTGGTGGCCAAGACCCCCAGCCAGGGTGGTTTCCACTGCCTGACCCTGGCCCATGCCCTGATGCGCCGTGCCGGGCTGCCCGTAACCTTGGTGTCGGGCATCGGCAGCCAGCTGGGCGATGCGCTCATCCGCTCTGAGGGCATCGGCGCCCTGGCCTTCGTCGGCGGCCGGGCCAACGGGCGGCGAGCGGCGGTGTCGCTTGCCGACACCGGCGGGCGCCACATGCTCGAGCAGGAGGGCCTCAACACGTGGGGGATCTGGGACTTCTCCCAGTGGCACCTGCTGGCCCAGCACCTCCGGAAGGGCTTCGAGTACGCCAAGCAACGCTGCACGGCGTACCCGCGCTACGTGGTGCAACGGCGCCTGTTCCCGGCCTTCCTGGAGAACTACCTCCCGGTGCTCCACGACGTCTGCTTCGGGCACCCCCTCGCCGTCGCCGACCCCGGTGGACCGCTCCCCGAGCTGGACTTCGGCCCGGTGATCCACGCCACCAAGGCCGCCGAGCTGACAGCCGCCTTCGACGAGGCCGTGGACGGCGGCGGCATCCCCCTGTTCCGGGGATCACCGGGCGACGGGGCGTTCCTCGACGGCCAGGATACCGCCGCGTACGTGGCGCCGGCCAGCGTCCTCAACCCGGCCGCCGCCTGGTCGCTGCACCATGCGGAGCCCTTCGGGCCGCTCGATTCCGTCGTGGTGGTAGACACCGAGGCTGAGCTCCTGGCGGCCATGAACGCCTCCAACGGGTCCCTGGTGGGCAGCGTGGCCACCGACGACACGGACTTCGCCCACCGGGTGGCCGAGCAGCTCCAGTCGTTCAAGGTCGGGATCAACAAGCCCCGGTCCCGGGGCGACCGCGAGGAGGTCTTCGGCGGCCTCGGTGGTTCCTGGAAGGGAGCGTTCGTGGGCGGCGACCTGCTGGTGACCGCGGTCACGCTCGGGCCCGAGGGAGCATCCGAGCGGCTGTTCGGGAACTTCTCGGACTACTCGCTGTACCCACCCCGCTGAAGGGTCGTGCTCCTGCTCTGCACGGTCTGGTCCCCCCGGCGTCAGAGCGATCCCGGGAAGTGGACCGATTGGGGGGCCACAGCAGGAGATCCGACGTCCAACTGGATCGTCTCATGCGAGCGCAACGGGATGTTCTCGAGTGATCCTGACCAGGGTTTTCCGTTCACAAAGGCGGTCACCCTTCCTGCCGCCGGGCCTACTCGCCCATCGGTGAGCGGCTGGCGCCAGATGGCGAAGAACTGTCCGAGGACGAACTTCCGCCCGGCGGGGGCTTCGATGTGCACGATGCCGTCGGCCACGTGGGTGTGGAGGTAATAGAGGCAGTTGCTGGTTATGCCGACCCGGGCGGGTATCGACTGAGGCCTTCCGCCTACGTAGACCGCCAGGTGGACGTGGTTGTGGGTTGCGATCTGCTCGGTGGCACCGCAGGCCACCCCGGCTGTGGGAGCACCAGTTTCGGTCGACGACGCAGCAGCGAGCGCCGGGCCGGTTTCCAGCGCAACGCCTTCCGATCCGACGGGACCCGAGGGGAGGCCGCTCGAAGCGGTGACGACCTTGACGACAACGAGCACTATCACCGCAGCGACCACGACCACGGCCGCGATCAGGCCGACGTTGCGGCGTCTGCGCTGCCGCCGTTTGCGCTCCCAGGCTGGACCCGGTCCCCCGCCGGTCGAGCTCGACAGCGACCGGTCGGGGCTCCCGCCTCTGGGCGGCTTGGCCGACGGCCTGGTGGCGGACGGCCTGGGGCGCTGGCCCGGCGAAGCGCCCTTGCCCCCGCGAGGGGGGACCTGGGCCTTCGGCCTCGCTGCGCTGTTGCCCGCAGAGCCAGGGGCTCTGCCCGACGCCGACGGTCGCTTTGGCTGGTTCATCCAGGCTCCAGGATCCGAGAGGGCGGAACGGTGAGGCGTCCGCGCTTGTCAACCTAGGCAGAAGGAGCCGACCCAAGGCAAGTCACCCCGATGGGTAGAATGGTCGCGGCGGGACTCTGTGGATGCTGTGCGCGCATCGACCTCGTAGAGGACAGGGAGCTCGTTCGCGGACAGTGAGGCAAGGTTGATGGACGACGAGCAACGAAGTCCCCGTTCGGCGCCGGTCACCCGGCGTGGGGTCCTGGCCGCCGGGGTCGGCCTGGTGGCCACCGCCTGTGGCGCCTCGGCTCGCCCGGCCGCGCCCTCCCCGAGCCCGGCGAAGGTGGCCGGGGCGCGTCTCGCTCCCTCTCCGCCACCGCCCGCGGCGGCGGTGGCGGCGATCGCCGATCCCGGGGCCGCTCTCAGCCGGGTTCCCACCCTGGCCGTGCCCGTCCAGAGCAGACCGGCGTACCGGCTGGCCGACCTGGCGCCGGACGCGGCTGCGAGCGCCGTGGCGCTGACCATCGACGACGGCCCCGATCCCCGCTACACCCCCGAGGTCCTCGCCGTCCTGGCCCACTACCAGGTGACCGCCACCTTCTCGGTGATCGGCCGCCAAGCGGTCCGTTACCCTCAGCTGCTCGTCAACATCCTGGCTCAGGGCCACAGCCTGACCAACCACTCGATGAACCACGTCCAGCCGTTCGCCCGGCTGCCCGATGCCCGGGTGCAGACCGAGATCGTGAGCGGCCTGGAAGCCATCTACGACGCCACCGGCTTCGCCACCAGCACCTTCCGATCCCCCGGCGGCGAATGGTCACCGTCGATCTTTGCCTTCGTCGCCGAGCTGGGCATGATGCCCATCGACTGGGATGTCGACCCCCGGGACTGGGCCCGGCCCGGGGTGGCGGCCATCACCACCAAGCTGCTGCGGGCTCAGGCGGGCGAGATCCTGCTGTGCCACGACGGCGGTGGCAACCGCTCGGAGACGGTGACGGCGCTGCGCACCGTGGTCCCCTCCCTCAAGGCCAGGGGCCTGACCTTCGTCACCCTCTGAGCCGGCGTGGCCCGGGACGCTCAGCCTGGGTTGGCCTGGCTGCCCTCGGCCTCGACTCCGCCAACGAGGTCGCCGCGAGCACGAGCCAGGCGGGACCGGACCGTTCCCACCGGGCAGTCGCACACCGCTGCGGTCTCCTCATACGACAGCCCGAGCACCTGCGTCAGGTAGAACACGGCGCGACGCTCCGGTGCCAGGCGGGCCACCAGGTCATCGAGGACGACCATCTCCCCGTGGTCGGCAACGGCGGCGGCGGCCAAGATGGGGCCGGCAGCCACCACGCGGTTGGTTTGGTTGCGCTGCTTGGTGGACAGGTCCCAACACACCCGGCGGGCGATGGCCAACAGCCACGTCCTGGCCGACGCCTCGGCCCGGAAGCCGTGCGCGGAGCGCCAGGCCCGCAGGTACGTCTCCTGGGCGGCGTCGTCGGCCCCGTCGACACCGACGATGGAGGCACAGAACCGCCACACGTCGGGTTGGGTCCTGGCCACCAGGTCGCCAAGCGCCTCGCGGTCGCCGTCTCGGGCGGCGACCAGCAGGTGGGTGAGGGGGTCCACGGGCGCCAACGCTACGATTTCGCCACCCGGGCGCGCCAGCGCGAGCGAAACCACGGGGTCGGGAACCAAAGCGTGCGCAGCGCGCTCTACTCCGTCGTGCAGCGTCCTGTCTCTCACCGTGAGGTCCCCTGCTCGGCGATGCGCGAGGGACGGTCCGCTCTGATCGACGGCGAGGATCCGGGCATGGACCGGGCGGTTCTCGACAGCCATCTCGCCCGTTGCTCCGACTGTCGCCGGTTCTCGGAGCGTTCCGAGGCCCTGGCCCGCCGGCTTCGCGTGCGCAGGGCCGAGCCCGTGCCCGACACGACCGCAGCCATCCTGGCTGGCATCCCCTCAGGCGCTCCCCCCACCAGCGAAGGCCGTCGGGTCCCCTTCCGGGTGTTGGCCGCCGCAGTGGCCGGCGCCGTCCTCCTGGCCGGGGCGGCGTTCGCCGGCGGGCGGTTCCTGCGGGGCTCGGCGCCCACCGCCACCGCCGTCCAGGTCGTCGGGTCGACCCAGCAGAGCTCCCGCTATCCGGGAGCCACGGTGCTCCCCGTCACCTATGCGAAACCGAACGTGGCACTGACCGACACGTCCGGTCAGCCGTTCAACGTGGCCACCCAGACCGCCGGGTCCGTCACCTTGGTGTACTTCGGCTACACCCACTGCCCCGACGTGTGCCCCATCAACATGGCCCTCGCCGCCCAGACCCTGCGGCGCCTGCGCGGCGCAGAGCGGGCCAGGATCAAGGTCGTGTTCGTCACCACCGACCCGGCCCGCGACACGCCGCCGGTCATCCGGGCCTGGCTCAACAACTTCGACCGGTCCTTCATCGGCCTGGCCGGCACGCAGGATCAGATCCACCAGGCCGAGAGCAACATCGGCATGCCCCTGTCCTACGACGACACCCCGCAGAGCACCGGGAAGGCGGCGGCGCCGGCGACCACCGACGCCGCCCCCGGCACCAACTACCAGGTCGTGCACGCCGGCTACACCCTCGTCTACACCCCCGACGACGTGGCCCACCTGCAGATCGACGACACCGAGCAGCCCTCGGGCTTCGCCACCACCCTCGAACACCTCCTGGCCCATGGCTACCAGGCCTCCTGAGCTCACGATCGGTCTCATCGCCCGTCGGGCATCATGGTGGACATGAGCGCCACGACCAGCATCGGTGGCATGGGCATGGGCCCGCAGGTCGTCGACGCGCACAGCGTCGTGGCCGGCTGGGACTCCGGGCCGTTCGCGCTCGGCGTCGGGGTCGTGGTAGCTGCCAGCGCCGTGTGCTACCTGCGGGCCGCCCACCGGCGCAGCGCCCGGGCCCGGGCCCGGGCCGACCAACAGGGCGACCGAGCCCTGCTCCCCAGGCCCTGGCCGTGGGCGCGCAGCTTGGCCTTCCTGGCCGGACTGGCTGTCATCGAGATCGCGCTGGGCTCGTCGGTGGCCACCCTGTCGGACAGCCACTTCCCGGCCCACATCCTCCAGCACCTGTCCCTGATGATGGTCGCCCCGCCGCTGCTGGCCCTCGGCGCCCCCATGACCCTGGCCCTGCAGACGACGTCTCGGCCCACCAAGCGCCGCCTGCTGCGGGCCCTGCACTCCCCCGGCTTCGGGGTGATCACCCACCCCGTCCTGGTGTTCTTCGCCTACTACGTGTCGATGTTCGCCTTCTTCCTCAGCCCAGCGCTGGGATACGCCATGAACCACATGTGGCTCATGGACATCTGGAACGTCTTCTTCTTCGCCGGGGCCACCCTGTTCTGGTGGCCCATGGTGGGCACCGACCCCATCCCCCGATGGAACATGAGCCCAGGCTTCAAGCTGCTCAACCTGATGATCGGCGTGCCGTTCGAGTCGTTCCTGGCCATCGCCCTGCTGATGAAGGCCGACACCGTGGCCCCGATGTACTCCGTGTCGAGCACCCACACCGGCGCCGGCATCCTGTGGGTCCTCTCCGAGCTGCTGACGGTGGCCGCCATCGCACCGGTGTTCGTGCAATGGACCCGGGCCGACGCCCGATTGGCCCAGCGCATCGACGCCCGCCTCGACGCCGGGGAGAGCCTCTCCCCGCCGCCCATGGAGAGCCACGGCCTGGCCGCCACCATGAGGAGCCTGCGCCGCGGTTGACGCCCCGCCGGGGGCGACCCTGCCGTTGCGGCGGCCGCCGGTCAGGTGGGTCAGGTGCCGTAGGTTGCTGGGATGGATGATCAACGTGCCCGTACGCTCCTCGACGCAGAGCGCCAGCGCCTGGAGGCCCTCATCGACGGGGCAGAAGACGACGCCCGCTCGGATCGAGACGAGGAGAACGCCCCCGGTGATCTCAGCGACCCGGCGGAGCGGTTGACCGCCGAGGGCACCGACGATGCGCTGGCCGCCGGCCTGCGGGTCCGCCTGGAGGCCTTGCAGCGAGCGGAGGAACGCCTGGCCGCCGGGACCTACGGCAAGTCGGTGCGCAGCGGCCAGCCGATCCCCGAGGAACGTCTCGAGGCCGACCCCGCGGCCGAGCTCACGGTGGAGGAGGCGGCCGACGACGGCCAGGCGCTGGGTTGACCTCCCGCCACCCCCTCTCCCGGCGCCTCGTCGCCATCTTCGCGGTCTCCTGCGGCCTGTCGGCAGCCAACCTGTACTACGCGCAGCCGCTCCTCCACACCATCGCCGGGGCACTGCACACCGGCTCGGGCCAGGCCGGGTTGGTGGTGACCGCCTCCCAGATCGGCTACGCCGTCGGCCTGGCGCTGCTCGTCCCGGTGGGCGACATCGTCAGCCGGAGGCGCCTGACCCCCGCCGTCCTCCTCATCACCGCGCTGGCCATGGCCGTCTCCGCCGTGGCTCCCACCGTCACCGTGCTCATCGCCGTCGCCGTGGTCGTCGGGCTGGGGTCGGTAGCCGCCCAGATCATCATCTCCTTCGCCGCCTCGCTGGCCGACGACGACCGCCGGGGCCGGGTGGTGGGGACCGTCATGAGCGGCCTGCTGCTCGGCATCCTCCTGGCCCGGACCCTGGCCGGCCTGGTGGCCGGAGCCACCAGCTGGCGGGTCGTGTACGGCGTCGGGGCCGTCCTCATGGTGCTGCTGGCCGGGTTGCTGGCCACCGCCCTGCCCACCGAGGCGCCCCAGTCCACCCTCCCCTATCCCCAGTTGCTGCGCAGCAGCCTGCGCCTCTGCGCCGCCGAGACCCTCCTCCGCCGACGGGGCTATCTGGGCGGTCTGGGCTTCGCCGCCTTCAGCGTGTTCTGGACGACGGTGGCCTTCCTGCTGGCCGGGCCACCGTACGGCTACGGCACGATCGTCATCGGCCTGTTCGGCCTGGTCGGGGCGGCAGGTGCCCTGTGCGCGTCGTTTGCCGGGCGGCTGGCCGACCGGGGCCGCTCTCGAGCCGCCACGGCAGCCTTCGCCGTGCTGGTGGCCGGTTCCTTCCTGGCGATCTGGTTCGGCCGCCACTCGTTGGCCGCCCTGATCGTCGGCATCGTCGCCCTCGACGTCGGCGTCCAGGGCCTGCAGGTCACCAACCAGAGCCTCATCTACCGCCTGGCCCCCGAGGCTCGCAGTCGGGTGACGTCGGTGTACATGTTCATGTACTTCACCGGCGGCGCTGCCGGCTCCGCTGCGGGCGGCGCCGTCTACGGCAGCGACGGCTGGGCCGGGGTCTGCGTGCTGGGCGCCGTCATCGGCGCCGCCGCCCTCGGGGTGTGGGCGTTCGACGCCCTCCGGCCTGCCGGTGCTCCGCGCTCGGGGGGCGCTCCCGGATCTGCGAGCCTGGGGGCAGGAGCCGATCCGGTGCTCAGCCCAGGATCTGCAGCGACCCCGGTACCGTCGACCCGGTGACCACCAGGCGACCGCTGGCCTCGTCGACCGCCACCGTGTTGGGCTGGCGCACCGTCGCATAGGTCGTCTTCGACGAGACGGTCGTGCCCCGCAGGTGCAGCCCGACCAGCTGATCCGAGCCGGTGAGGGTCACCCACAGGGTGGCCCGCGTCTCGTCATAGGCAAGGCCGTAGGGCTTTGAGCCCACAGGGAGTGTGGCCACCTGCTGGGGCCCGCTGGCGGTCAGACGGAAGCCGAGCACGGCACCGCCATTGGTGTCGGCCACCCAGAACAGCCCACCGCTACCGGTCACCGCATGCGTGGGACCCGCCCCGCAGTTGGCGGTGCCGATCAGCGTGCCGTCGGCCTTGTACTCGCTGATCCGCCGTCCCCTGACACCGACGACGATGACCCGGTCTCCTGCGGCGTTCTCTGCCATTCCCCCAGGTTGGATGGGGGCGGGCACCACCCGGACCACCGTGTTGTCCCGGACGATGTGCACCGTGTTGGCCAGCTCGTCGGCGACGAAGAACTCGTTGGAACCCACGGCGATGGCGTCGTGGGGTTGGCGCCCGACCGGCACCGTTGCGACCGCCTTGGCCGACACGGGGTCGACCTCCACGAAACGATCGTCGGACTCCTGGGGCACCAGGAACGGCCCCTGGGCGCTCCCGAGCGTCAGGTGGCGGGCGGATCCGGTGAGGGGTGTGGTCGTCGGCTGCGGCTGAGACCTCGGGGCGAGGGTAAAGGTGACCAGGCCGTCAGGGGCACGCACGTTGACCCCGACGATGCCCCCGGCGGTGATGGCCACGCCTTCGGGGCTGCCCGCCTGGTTGACGATGGTGCCGGGCAGGTTGGCCGCGGCGGGCGGCGAGACGGCCGGTTCGGGGGCCGTGGGCAGCGGCACGGCCACCGGCGCCTTGGCCGATCCGCCGCAGCTGGTCACGACGACGGCGAATGCGGCGGCTGCTGCAACCACCGCTGCGGGTGACGCCCGGTGGGTGGTGACGCCCCGGAGGAGCACGGTGGCACGACGGTTGTTGAGCACCCGGCGCAGGTTAGGTGGCGCCCCGGGGCTGGTAGGTCCACTCTCCTGGTGTCTTCGGCGAGCGTCATCGGTCTTCCCCGGCCGGTTCCACGACGGCCAGGACCTCGTCGAGGGCCACGGCCTGGCCGGGGGCGACCCGGATCTCGGCGACGGTGCCGTCCACCGGGGCGGCGACGGTGTGCTCCATCTTCATGGCCTCCACGACGACGAGTGGCGATCCGGCGACCACGACGTCGCCCTGGGCCACGGCCACCGCCAGGACCCTGCCCGGCATGGGGCTCGCCACGGGGCCACCGGTGGCCTCCACGGACCCGGCGGCGGCGTCGAGCACATGGCGCCGTACCCGCCACGCGTGCCCGTCGCGGCAGAGGAACCGGTCGTCGCCGCGGCCGGCCACCGACCACAGAAGGGCGACGCCGTCGATCACCACGCTCAGGCGGCCAGGCCCGGCCCATGCCGCCCGCCCCGCGCGTGCCGGACCGCCGTCGACGGCCACGGTGGCTGCCTCCGCTCGGCCCTCGACGGCGACCGCCGCCCGGTGCCCGCCGATGCTGAGGTCGAGCCGGGTGGCCTCGGCAGCGCCAACCCGCCAACCGCCGGGAACGTCCCAGGGGTCCACAACCGCTCCGGTCACCGGTGGCTCGGCGTCGAGGACCCACGCCAGGCCGGCGACCGCGGCCACCTCGGCCGAGGTCACTCCGACCGGATCCGCCACCAGGTCGGCCAGGGCCCGCTCCACCAGGCCGGCATCAAGATCGCCGGAGACGACATCGGGATGGTCCACCAGGTTGCACAACAGTCCCGTGTTGGTCGTCACCCCCAGGACCACGGTGGCCCCCAGTGCCCGGCGCAGCCGGCTCCTGGCCTGCTCACGGTCGCTTCCCCAGGCAACGACCTTGGCCAGCATGGGGTCGTAGTCGGTGCCCACCACCAGCCCGGTCATCAGCGACGAATCAACCCGGATGCCTTCCCCGAACGCCTCGGTGTAGGCCAGCACCGCTCCGCTCGACGGCAGGAAGCCGCGGGAGGGGTCCTCCGCGTAGATCCGGGCCTCCATGGCATGGCCGCTCGGCCGCAGGTCGTCGGGCCCCCACGGCAGGTGCTCTCCGGCAGCCACCCAGATCTGCCATGCCACCACGTCGAGACCCCAGACCATCTCGGTGACGGGGTGCTCGACTTGGAGCCGGGTGTTCATCTCCATGAAGAAGTACTCGTCAGGCCGTTCGGCGGACACCAGCAGCTCGACGGTTCCTGCTCCCACGTAGCCGCACGCCCGGGCCGCATCGACGGCACTGTCGGCCAGGCGGCGCCGGGTGGCGTCGTCGAGCAGGGGCGAGGGCGCCTCCTCGATGATCTTCTGGTGGCGGCGCTGCAGGCTGCACTCCCGCTCGCCCAGGGCCACGAGGGCACCGTGAGCGTCGGCCAGGATCTGCACCTCGATGTGTCGTGGCCGCGAGATCCACCGTTCTACCAGGATGGTGTCGTCGCCGAACGCCCCCCGAGCCTCCCGTCGCGCAGATGCTATCTGGGCCGCCAGGTCGGCCTCGTCCTCCACCAGGCGCATGCCCTTGCCGCCACCGCCGGCGGACGGCTTGAGCAGCACCGGAAGGCCGAGGGCCATCGCCGCTGCGATCAGCGCCTCGTCGTCGAGGCCGGGCTGCTCGCTGCCGGGCACGACCGGCACCCCAGCGGAGGCCACCGTGCGCTTGGCGGCGATCTTGTCGCCCATGGTCTCGATGGCTTCGGGCGGCGGGCCGATCCAGGTCAAGCCGGCGCCGATCACGGCCCGGGCGAACGCCACGCTCTCAGCGAGGAACCCGTACCCGGGGTGGATGGCGTCGGCACCCGATGCCGCCGCAGCGGCCAGCACGGCATCGACGTTGAGGTAGCTGAGCGATGGCGCCGCCGGGCCGAGACGGAGGGCCATGTCCGCCTCGCCCACATGGCGGGCGTCGGCGTCGGCGTCGCTGAACACCGCGATCGAGCGGATGCCGAGGCTCCTCAGGGTACGGAAGATCCGCACGGCGATCTCGCCCCGGTTGGCGACCAGGACGGACCGCAGCGGATGGGCCCGTCCAGGCTCGGTGGGCCCAGGATCGGTTCGCAGAGCGTCGGCCATCACATGCGGAACACGCCGTAGCGAACTTCGGCCAGGGGGGCGTTGGCCGCCGCCGAGAGGGCCAGGCCCAGCACCATCCTGGTGTCGAGAGGATCGATGACCCCGTCGTCCCAGATCCGGGCCGAGGCGTAGTAGGGGTGTCCCTGGCGCTCGTAGGTGTCTCGGACGGGGGCCTTGAACGCCTCCTCCTCGTCCGCCGACCACTCCCCGCCGCGCCCTTCGATCTGGTCACGACGGACCGTGGCCAGCACGGAGGCCGCCTGTTCGCCGCCCATCACCGAGATGCGGGCGTTGGGCCACATCCACAGGAACCGGGGCGAGTACGCCCGGCCGCACATGGAGTAGTTCCCCGCGCCGTAGCTCCCGCCGATCACCACCGTGAACTTCGGGACGCGGGCACAGGCCACGGCGGTGACCATCTTGGCCCCGTGCTTGGCGATGCCCCCCGCCTCAGAGTCACGGCCGACCATGAACCCCGAGATGTTCTGCAGGAACACCAAGGGGATGCGCCGCTGATCGCACAGCTCGATGAAATGAGCTCCTTTCATGGCCGACTCTGAGAACAGCACCCCGTTGTTGGCCACCAGCCCGACCGGGTGGCCGTGCAGGCGGGCGAACCCGCACACCAGCGTCGAGCCGTACTCGGCCTTGAACTCCCCGAACCGACTGCCGTCCACGATCCGAGCGATCACCTCCCTCACGTCGTAGGGATGGCGCACATCGGCGGACACCACGCCGGCCAGCTGCCCGGGGTCGACCACCGGGGGCTCCGTGGCTACCACCTCCCAGGGTCGGGGAGGCCGAGGGGCAAGGGTGGAGACGATGCCCCGCACGATGCCCAGCGCGTGGAGGTCATCGGTGGCCAGATGATCCGTGACCCCAGAGCGGCGAGCGTGAAGATCGCCGCCTCCGAGCTCCTCGGCGGTCACCACCTCCCCCGTCGCCGCCTTCACCAACGGCGGACCCCCCAGAAAGATCGTCCCCTGGTTGGCTACGATCACCGCCTCATCGGCCATGGCCGGCACGTACGCGCCACCTGCGGTGCAACTGCCAAGGACCGCAGCGATCTGGGGGATCCCGTCCGCCGACATGGTCGCCTGGTTGTAGAAGATGCGCCCGAAGTGCTCGCGGTCGGCGAACACCTCATCCTGAGCGGGAAGGAACGCTCCGCCCGAGTCGACGAGGTAGATGCACGGCAGCCGGTTGTGGCGGCCCACCTCCTGGGCCCGCAGATGCTTCTTCACCGTCACCGGCAGATAGGTACCCCCCTTGACCGTGGCGTCGTTGACAACGATGAGGCACTCGCGGCCCGTCACCCGACCGACCCCGGTGATGATCCCGGCCCCCGGCGCCTCGTCGTCATAGAGACCATGGGCGGCCAACGGGGACAGCTCGAGGAAGGGCGAACCCGGGTCGATCAGTGCCCCCACCCGGTCCCGCGGAAGCAGCTTGCCCCGGTCCGTGTGGCGGGCCCTCGACGACTCCGGACCACCCACGGTGACCCGGGCCAGCTCACCGGCCAGATCGGCGGCCAGAGCCCGGTTGGCGTCGCTGTTGGCCACGAACGCCTCACTCGCCGGATCCGCTCGGGACCCCAGGACGGGCCAGGCGTGGGGTGGCGCTGGCATCGCCGCATGATGGTACTCAGCGGCGGGCGGCGACGGTTTCGTGCGCACCCACCGCCAAGCGTTGGCGGCCCGCACCGTGGCCCTGGCTGGCTCCGGTGGACAGCGCTTGGTGACGCGGTTCGCCGAGGTCGGTCCCCTGGCCATGACCTGCACGCCTGCCACTGGTTCGGGGAGCAACTTGACCTGGGATCTTCCTCGGGCTCTTGCCCCTCGTGGGCTGGCGCCCGGCTGGCGTCTCTGTCCAAACGCCAGCTCCTGTCGACCTACGCCGTCGGCCCGTCGAGGAGGGACCGCACGGCGCTAACCGTTCGCGTGGCCGTGTCGACGATCGCGTTGGCGTCGGCGATGCTGACCGGCGGGAGGTCCGCCGCACAGCGGCCGTCAATGACCCATGGGTCGAGCCGATCCAGGGTCTAGGAGGGCGGCCTTCGAGCGGTCCCCAAACAGGCGATCGTCGTGAGATCGAAGCGGTACGACGACGCAGGGGGCAAGGCGAGCGCTCTCAAGGCTGCCGGCCCGAAGTAGAACGGCAACTGCTGACCCGGCGATGCTGCCGCCCGTCGTTGCCCCCACTATTGAGTCTCCCGGCATGAGGGGGACGTGGCTTCGCTTGGGGGTAGCGCGTAGCCAGCGGGGCAGGGATCGGGCGCCGGGTGGCAGGTCAGGCTCCGAGGTCATCGGACGCAACGAGGCGAAGCGCCAACCTGATCGCCGTCGGAGGCGGCAGGCCAGCGGATCCCGCTGGTGGGACGGCCCATTCAAGCGCGCACGTCAAGCTCGCTCAGGCGGAACAGGGCATCCATGGAGTAGCCGGCGGCGGAGATGTTGGCGGCGCCGGTCTGCTCACGGTCGAGGACGGCCAGGATGCCGGCGACCTCCACACCGAGACCCTCGAGCCGCGCCGCCGCCTTCAAGGCCTCGCCGGCGCTGGTGATGACGTCCTCGACGACCAACACCCGCTCCCCCGGCTGGATCTCGCCTTCCACCTCCTTGGCGGTGCCGTGGTCTTTCGACTCCTTGCGGACGATGACGAAGGGGATCCCCGTCTCCAGCGAGACGGCGGCGGCCAGGGCCACCGCGCCCAGCTCGGGGCCAGCCAGGCGGTCGATGCCGTCGGGCACCATCTGGGCGAGCGAAGCCGCCACCCGGCGCAGGATGGCGGGCTTGGTCTCGAAGAGGTACTTGTCGAAGTAGAACGAGCTGCGGGCCCCGGAGCTGAGGACAAAGTCCCCCCGCAGGTATGCGGCGGCCACCAGGTCACGGCCCAGCTCCTGATGGGCGGCGCTGCTCGTTCGGTCTTCCGGCACGGTCATGGGAAGATCCTCCCACGCCTCGAAGGAGCCTCGGCCTTTGGGCGGTTGCGGCGGGCCAGGAACGCCCCCATCCGCTCGTCCTTGTCGTCGCTGTCGAACAGCAGCGCGTCGAGGACTCCGGCGCCTCGTACGTGGTGGAGGCGGACGCATCGCCTCCCGACGGCGAGCCCCACATCGCCGACGGCCTGGGCTTGGGCGACCTGGCGGCCATCTTCTGCACGTCGGGCCTGACAGCGTCCCGTTGTCCACGTCACCGGGTGCAACAGCCGACTGCTTCCGACGTTGCAGCAAGGGGGCACGGCGGGGATCATGTCCGCCTTGGAGGTGCAGCGGTTCCTGGCGGCCATCGTCGAAGAGCGGATAACGGTGGTGACCGCGGTCCCGGCCATCCTCTGGCTGGCTGTCAGCCAGAAGAACTTCTCGCAGCTCGATGTGAGCGGCGTGCGCTTCACCACCTACGGCGGGGCACCCATCGCCCCCGATCTGGTCCGCAAGGTCAAGGCCGGATTCCCCGGGGCCAGCGTCGGCAACGGCGTCGGGCTGTCGGAGACCTCCAGTGTGTCCACGTTCCTGCCGCACCGCTACGCCGGCACGCATGCCGACTCGGTCGGCTTCCCCGCCCCGGTGTGCGATCTGGCCCTGGCCAACCTCGACGCCGAGACCGGTGTGGGCGAGGTGTTGATCCGCGGCGCCAATGTGGTCATGGGCTACTGGAACAAACCGGAGGCCACCGCCGAGGCGTTCCGAAACGGTTGGTTGCACACCGGCGATCTGGCCCGCCTCGACCCCGAAGGCCTCACCTACATCGTCGACCGGGCCAAGAACATGATCAACCGGGGGGGTGAGAACGTGTACTGGTGGAGGTGGAGAACGCCCTCGCCGGTGCTCCTGGCGTCTTCGAGGTGGCCGTCATCGGTGTGCCTGACGAGATGATGGGCGAGAAGGTCAGTGCGGTCATCGTGGCCACGCCGGGGACCCAGCTCGATGTTCCGGCCGTCTTGGAGCACGCCCGCGGCAAGGTCCTCAAGCCCGCCCTGCGCGGCGAGACCGAGTGGGGGGATCCGCTTCGCTGACCGCCACTCGGCGGTCCCGCGGCACGTAACGGTCCGTCACATGACAGATTTGATGCGTGCGGAGGTCTCGTCGGTCGGTGCTGGCAGCGGGGGTGGTGGGTGTCGTGGCGCTGAGCGCCTGCTCGTCGTCGCCCGGCCAATCCCCGGTGGGGGTGGTTGCGCCGCCCCCCACGGCCGCTGCTCTCCCGCCGGTGGTGGTGCCGACCGTCCCGGCGCCCACGGCGACCACGCCGCCCATCACCGCGGCCCCGACTCCCACGACGGTGGCGGCTGCGAAGGCTGGGTGGACGGTCGTGTCGACGTCGGGGGGCACCGTGGCCGTGGATCAGCAGACCGTCACCAACCCCGACGGGAGTCACGTCGTGGTCGCCCGGTTCCATCACGGCACCTTCCGTCTGGGCCTTCACGCCGGGAGCGGCGACCCACCGACGGGAGGCGCGGCGTTGACCGACGTCGCCCGCAGCACCGTCGCTCCCTCGGAGCGACCACTCCTGCTCGCCGCCTTCAACGGGGGCTTCAAGATCTCCGCCCATGTCGGGGGCTTCGAGGTCGGCGGCCATGTCCTCAGCCCCCTGGTCAACGGTGAGGCCAGCGTGGTCATCGATGCCAACGGCACACCCACCATCGGCATCTGGGGCCGGGACGAGCCGAGACCGGGGGCCACAGTGGTCAGCGTCCGCCAGAACCTTCCACCCCTCGTCGATGCCGGTCGGGCCAGCGCCACCATCGACCAGGTGCCGGCCTGGGGCCCGACCATCGGCAACAGGGCGATGGTGGCCCGCAGCGCCCTGGCGGTGGACCAGAGCGGCGACCTGCTCTACGCGGGCAGCGTGGCGGCCCTGCCCGCCGACCTGGCGACCACCCTGCTGTCCACCGGAGCGACGACGGCCATGGAGCTCGACATCAACCCCCAATGGGTGCAACTGGACACGGCCGCCACTGCGGGAGGGCCACTCAGCGTCTCCCTCCCCGGCCAGACCCGCCCGGCCGACCAGTACCTGTCGGGGTGGACCCGCGACTTCTTCACAGTGCTCAGCGCCGCCTGAGCGGGCTCATCAAACGACGCGAGCGGCTCCGCTCCGATCAGCATGCGAAGACGCCAGGCTGATCACCTCCGCCCGGTTGTGAGCGGCCACCGTCCGCAGCACCCAACGGTCGCGGAGGCAGGTCCATCGAGGTGGTGGTCAGCACGTTGATGGGTGAGACGTCCTGGTACGTGCCGGGCGCCATCATGCCGACCGGAAGGCCGCTGACCCTTTCGCCCTCGTCGGTACGGCCGATCTCGGTGGCATCAGGAACTCGTCGGGGGCGAGCCCGTCGACGTCGGCCCACACGTCCGTCGTAGGCGTCCCCATCGGCCGGTGATCCGACCAGGCGGACCGCCCGGCCCACCGCCGCGGGTCCTTGGCGTTGGCCACCTTGCCGGTCTCCCGGTCGAGGAGGGCATGGGCCCGGTCACCGACGAAGCCGACCGTCTCCGCCCGGACATCGGTCATCAGATCGCCCCGCATGGACCTGAGGGGAAAGCGTCTGAGCTCGGTCACGATCACTGCGGGTCGCCCCTTCTCCGTGTTGAGCACAACGTAATCGCCCTCAGCGGTGGCCAAGCCTGCGCAAGCTCTCCCTGAGACATACCCTTGGCGGACCGGCGTTGACGAATCTCGAACACAAGGAGGTGACCCGTCCCACCCGCCTTGCCCATCCTCCCCGAGGATGCCGACAACGTAGAGTCGCCTGCCGACAGGGTTATCCTCCACCTGAGCGCCGACTGTGAGCGCTGCTTCGGATTGTGTTGCGTTGCGCCCCCCTTCTCCGCCTCGGTGGACCTTGCCATCGACAAGGTCGCCGGTGAGGCGTGTCCCAACCTGCGAGCAGATTTCGGCTGCGGGATGCACGACCAGCTCAGGCAGCAGGGCTTTCGCGGTTGCACGGTCTACGACTGCTTCGGTGCCCGGCAGAAGGTCGCCCAGGTCACCTTCGGAGGTGCGGACTGGCGGCGGGCTCCGCACACGGCGACGCAGATGTTCGACGTCTTCCTGATCATGCGGCAGCTCCATGAGCTGCTCTGGTATCTGAGCGAAGCGCTGAGGCTACGGCCTGCCCGCCCTCTCCACGGTGAGCTGCGGGACGCGCTCGACGCAACCGAGGAGCTCACCTACAAACGTCCCGAAGCTCTCCTCGCACTGCACCTCACAGAACACCGGCGCCAAAACGGTGCCTTGTTGCGGCGCGCCAGTGCGCTTGTCCGGGCCGAGCTCCGACACCCGAAAGCTGACCATCGCGACGCCGACTCATCGGAGCCGACCTTCGGGATGTCGATCGCGATGCGGACACCACCTGCATCGCTGTCCGCCCCCAACACTGGGAGAGCGCGGGTGCGTAGATCCCTGTGCTCGCCAGGCGGTCACGGTCCACCACCACTCCGTAGGGCCGCGATTCGCTCCCCTCGGAACGCCTGCCATGGACGGTCTCTCCGAGCCTCATGCGAACCGAGATGACCAGCGACTTGCGGCAGCTGGCCGCCGACATCCAGGAGCGTCACCGTGCGTGACCGGGAACGTTCGCGATCCAAGCTGCGACAGACGATCAACGGCGAGCTCACGAAGTTTGCTCTACGTCGCATCCAGCACCTTGCGGAAGCGAGCCGGCGCGTCGATCCTGACGGGGGCGATCAGACCGATGCTTCCCTCAGGGATGCTGTCGTCCGTTCCTTCGAGGCCCTCTACGATCCCGCGCAGGAAGGCGACCGCCCGGACGCCGACACCCGCAGGAGCATCGTCAACCAGTTCCACCGCCTGTACTACCACGACAGTCAGAACACCTGGCGAAACACTTCGTACCGGGGCGTTCCCATCATGAAGTGTCCCCTCGACCTGTGGCAGTACCAAGAAGTGATCAGCGCTCTGCGGCCGGACCTCATCATCGAAACAGGTATCGCCGATGGAGGCGGCGCGTACTACCTGGGCGACCTCTGCGACACCGTCGGAAACGGCCGGGTCGTCAGCATCGACATCGAGCTCGCCTCCGTACTGCCCGATCACGACAGGGTGACCTACCTCAAGGGTTCGTCGATCAGCCCGGAGATCGTCGCCAAAGTCAGGGCCCTCGCTCCGCCCGATGGGACCATCATGGTCATCCTTGACAGTGATCATTCCCGAGACCACGTCCGCCGGGAGCTTGAGATGTACGCGCCCATGGTGACCGTCGGGTCCTACGCAATCGTGGAGGACACGAACGTCCACGGCCATCCGGCCCTGCCCAGCTACCCCCCCGGACCGATGGAGGGCTTGCGGGATTTCCTGAACGGGACTGACGCATTCGAGATCGACCGCAACTGCGAGAGATTCATGATGACGTTCAACCCATCGGGCTATTTACGGCGACTGCGCCCCGACCCCGACTGAGGCTCTCCAGCTCCGCCTCACCTACGGGCGACCGTAGGTGCGGGTATCTGAACGTTGGGGTTAACCTCTGTTAGTCTAACGTTTGTTACTATAGGAGGAGGAGACCTTGCTGGAACGACTCGGACAGGCCCTGGAGACGGCAGATGTCGCAGCCGCGGTGGCGACCATGACCGATGACGTGACGCTGCGGGTTGCCGTGCACGACCAGGCCTTCCACGGGCTCTCGGCCGCCACCCAGATCCTGAGTGCCGTCCTCGATGGGGCACTGCAGGAGATCGAGGTGGTCGAAACGATCAAGGGCATCGACGCCTCGGTGCTGATGTTCCGTGCTCGCGTCGCCGACCACCCGGGCCAGGCCGACGGACTGCTGGTCGTCCGCTCCGAGGGGGGAAGCCGCATCTCGGACCTGACCGTCTTCCTCCGACCCCTCGACGCCCTGCAGGCCCTGGCAGACGAGATGGGGCGCCGGCTGGGCGGGCCGCGACCAGACGGGCAGGCGTGATGCCCCTGGACGTCGCCGGGCACCCGGAACCGGGACCAGGGCAGGCACTACACCACGCGTGACCGCCATCCATGGCAGACGTCGGCGCGGCACCGGCCACGAGCTGCAGGAGGTCGTGGTCCGGGTGGCGACGGATCTGCTGGCGCAACGGGGTGACGTCGACGCCCTCACCATGCGGGCCGTCGCCACCGCGGCCGGGGTCACACCACCCTCGGTGTACCGCCACTTCCCCGACAAGCAGGCCCTCGTCCGTACCGTCATCGCCGAGCGCTTCGAGGAGTTCACCGGCCTGCTTCACGCCGCTGCCGCTACCGCCGGCGACGAAGCGGTGCCTCGCCTCGTCGCCATAACCGAAGCCTACGTCCAGTGGGGACTCGAGCAGCCGGGACACTACAGGGTGCTCTTCAGCGCCACCCACGCTGGGCCTGCCGGTCTTGGCCTGGCCGGTGACGCCGAGCACCCGGGAGCGGCCTCCTACCGGCTGCTCGTCGATGCCGTCGGCAGGTGCCTGCCCCCGCCCCTCCGAGTGACGGCGCTCCCGCTGGCGACAGAGCTGTGGGCATCACTCCACGGCATCGTCGACCTGCGGATCACCAAACCCGAGTTGCCCTGGCCCGAGCCCGACCTGCTGGTCGACGCTGCCCTGGCCGCCATCCGCGCCGTCACCGGCACGAACCCCTGACAACTGGCCTCCGCCGTGCACTCGCTCGCCTTCATCGAGCAACAGGTGATCGGTCGTCGTCTTGAGGCTGGTCTCCAGACGCACCTCCTCGGAGTAGGAACCCGAGATCAGCGCAACCACATGACGACGGCGAGGACTGCGGCGCCCACGAGGAGCGGGACCATGCGCTGACTTGGTCTCTTTGCTGGCGGCGGTGAGGGTGTCCATTGAAGCGGAGCCGCCTGCGGGTACCAGCGACCGTCAGATGTGAGCCACCAGCCGGGCGGCGGTCCGTTCATGGTTGCCCCTCGTGGTCGGCAAGCCCTCATGGCGGAGGGCCGAGCCTGAGCTGAGCCCGTTCGGAAGTCGATTCCTTCTTACGCCTACCGGAAGCGTGGTTGACCTGGGTGTTCTTTGGAGCGGACGACGGGATTCGAACCCGAACCCTCACCTTGGCAAGGTTGTGAAAGGCGTCCGGACGGCATCTTGTCATGCGCCGACGTGCGGGCCAGTCCAAAAACCCGTCCGCCAAGTCCACCCCGTACCCGCCTGATCTAGAGCGCTCGACCACCACCCCACGTGGCCAACTATGGGTGGCGGTGACGCCCGGACCAACAACCACCGGCCGGCCATTCGACTCGGCCATCCGTCAGTGGTACACGTCGCCCCGACGATCAACGTGAACGATGTCGATCCGCCGAGCCCGATCGTCGATGCTGTAGATGATCCGGTAGCTCCCCCGTCGTGCCGAGCGCAGGCCAGCCAACTGCCCACTCAGAGGACCGCCCAGGCGATTCGGGTTGCCCGCAAGCGGGCCGAAAATGAACTGGGTGCAGGCGACTCCGATTTTCTCGGGTAGGCGGACAAGATCACGCTCGGCACGAGCCGAGACGCGCACGCCGTGGGGCTCGTTCACCCCCGAGTGAAACGGGCGCGCAGAGCATTGTTGTCGGCCACCCGACCAGCGCCCAGGTCGGCGACGCCTTCAGCGATGGCTTCGGGACCTCCGGGTGTGGTCAAGATGTCCACGGTCTCCTCGAGAGCAGCGAGGTCTTCGGGCGAGATCAGGATGGCGGTGGGCCGGCCATGACGGGTGATCACCACCCGGTCGTGAGTGCGTTCGACGCCGGCGATGTACTCGGAGAGCCGGTCCTTGGCTTCCCCTAGCGGCACTGTCGTCATGGTGGGTCAGTATAGCCAGAAGTGTGGCCAACTCGGGTGTCCGCTCGACCGTCGGCTCCTGGGACGGTGGGGCTGGCGCCCCTACCGTCGACCGAGCGAAGCCGTGCTACCAGCCGACGCCCGGCGTTCTCCGACTGCCATCAGGACGGCTGGTACGCGAGCGCAGACTCCGTCGTCGCGCGGATGACGATGCTGCGCCCGAGTTCGGGCTGTACCCGCTGGCACGCCACCCTCGCCGATGGGTTGGTTGTCGCGCTGGGTGTCGTGGCCAGAGTTGTGGTTGCCCGTTGACCGCGCCGACGCCCAAGACACCTTGGTGTGCCGGTCCACGAAACCGTCCGCCAAGTCCATCCAGTAACCGTTCGATGTAAAGGCCTACCACCACATGGCCACGATGGCTCTCGGTCGGAGGCACCTTGGAGTTGGAGGCGACATCGTCGACCCATAGCCTTGCGGACCCAAGCTTTGCGGAGTGCTGATAACTATCGTTCTCGGCGACTCCGGGGGACGGAGAGGGGTGTGACTTTCAGCGGTAGGCGGCATGGTTCTGACGGCGATGTCTGGTCCAGCACCGGTCACGGAGATTCGCTTCCGCTGAGTTTCGGCTCATCCCGAAACGTCCGGTGCGTCTGGTCTGACGTCGCCTCGGGTCACGGGCGGCTGTTGCGGGGCAGGGCCAGACACGGCGTGGTCCGCCGGCGACGGCCATCCACGACCACTCCGCCGACCATGACCAGCCCGGCGCCTGCCGCCACCAGCGCCACGCCTCCCGGGGCGCCGTGGCGGTCAGAGGCCCGCACCATCGCATAGTCGGGGGCGACGTTCGGGCTGGGGT
>JALYZO010000123.1 GCA_030945745.1 Actinomycetota bacterium | reverse complement strand
GGCGGGCGCCGTCCCGCCGGCGCCCGCCAGGGTCTCCAACACCCGGCGAGTCTGCTCCAGGGACGCGGCCGAGCGCACCACGCCGGCGCCGACGCTCATGGACCGTTGCAGCTCGTGGCGGGCGGGGCCCGGTTCTGCGACGGCAGCCACGACCAAGGCGTTGGGCCGATCGAGGCGCACCGCGCCGATCCCGCGGCGATCGGGCCGGCCCGACAGGACGGCTCCGAGGGCTCCGCTGCGCCCCGGACCGTCGTGGCCGGCGGCGATGGCGTCCACCGCCCGGGCCGCGAAGACCAGCCCTTCGAGCAGCGAGTTGGAGGCCAGGCGGTTGGCCCCGTGCACCCCGGTGCAGGCCACCTCGCCTGCGGCCCACAGGCCGGGCAGGCTGGTGGCACCGTCGAGGTCGACGACGACGCCCCCGCAGAGGTAGTGGGCCGCGGGAGCCACGGGCAGCCATTCGGCCAGCGGGTCGAAGCCCGCCGCGGTGACGGCCTCCACCACGGTGGCGAAGCGTTGGGCGAGGCCGGGAACATGGCGCACGTCGAGCCACAGGTGGTCGACGTTTGCATCGAGCATCCGGGTGGTCATGGCCCGGCTGACCACGTCGCGGGGAAGAAGCTCGTCGACGAAGCGCTCGCCGGTGTCATCGACCAGCAGGGCCCCCTCGCCGCGCAGCGCCTCGGAGAGCAGCGGCCGGGGCATCACCGGATGGTGCAGTGCGGTCGGGTGGAACTGCACGAACTCGAGGTCGGCGACGGCCACCCCGGCCCGCAGGGCCATGGCCACCCCGTCCCCGGTGGACGTCGAGGGGTTGGTGGTTACCGAGAACATCTGCCCGGCTCCCCCGGTGGCCAGCACCGTGTGGGCGGCCCGGACCTCCGATGGCGCACCGTGGGCGGTGAGGACCCGCACGCCACGGCATCGCCCGTCCTCGACGATCAGCCCGGTCGCGAACCATCCCTCCCACAGCGTTGCCGCGCTGGCACGAACCGCATCGACGAGCACCCGCTCGACCTCGGCACCGGTGGCCGCACCCCCGGCGTGGACCACCCGGGGAACCGAATGGCCACCTTCCCGAGCGAGCTCCAACACGCCGTCGGTGTCCCGGTCGAACGAGGCGCCGAGGGCCATAAGCTCGCGGACGCGCTGGGGCCCCGACTGGGTGAGGATCTCCACGGCGTCGAGGTCACACAGGCCGGCCCCGGCGGCCAACGTGTCGGCTACGTGGAGGGCGGCCGAGTCGCCCAGGTCCCGGTCCCGGGCGTCGATGGAGATCTCGTCGTCGCTGAGGACGGCAGCCACCCCACCCTGAGCCCAGACGGTTGCCGATGCCGACAGCTCCGCCTTGGCCACGACACCGACGCGGATGCCCGGGTTCCCGCTCAGCGCCCGGAGGGCGCCGGTCAGCCCGGCCACCCCACTGCCCACGAAGACGATGTCGAGAGGCACGACAGCGGGAGGCACCGTCACGATGCAACCGCCGCGGTGGCGGGCAGGTTGTCGATCAGGCGGGCCCGACCCAGCCTGGCGGCGATCAGCAGGCGCACCTCGCCGCTGAGGCGGGCGGGGACGGTGAGCTCTGCGGGGTCGACGGCGGCGGCGTAGTCCAAGGTGAGCTCCGGCGTCGCCGCCACCGACTCGGCCATGGTGGCCACCACCCTGTCGGGGTCGGTGATGCCGTCGTCCTCGATGGCCCGACGGCCGCCCAGCAGCGCCCAGTACAGGCGGGGGGCGACCTGACGCTCCGCACCGGTGAGGTAGGCGTTGCGGCTGGAGAGGGCCAGGCCGTCGGGGTCGCGCACGATGGGACAGCCGATGACCTCGACGGGGAGCGCCAGGTCGACAGCCATGCGCCGGACGACGGCCAACTGTTGGAAGTCCTTCTCCCCGAAGTAGGACCAGCACGGCCCGCAGATCCCGAACAGCCGAGCCACGATGGTCGCCACCCCGTCGAAGTGCCCGGGGCGCGATCGTCCCTCCAAAGAGGCGGACACGCCCTGCACCCGCACGCTGGTCCGAGGCGGCTCTGGCCACATCTGGTCCCTCGAGGGGGCGAAGACGACGTCGGCGCCGGCATCGGCGGCCAGCCGGCAGTCGGCCTCCAGGTCGCGGGGGTAGGAGGCCAGGTCGTCGCTGGAGGCGAACTGCAGGGGGTTCACGTAGACGCTGACGACGACCGTGTTGCCGTCGGCGGCCGCTCGGCGGACGAGCGACAGGTGCCCGGCGTGCAGCGCACCCATGGTGGCTACGAGGCCGATGTGCTCGGCGTCGGCGCGCCGCCCGTGGAGCATGGCCCGAAGCTCGGCGGGCTCGGTGATCACCGGGACGGTCAACACCCGGTACCGTGCCGGTCGGCACCGCTGCTCACGGTGCCGGCGAGCCGCACACCTCGGCCAGGTCCGCCAAGGTCCGCCCCGGCGGCCAGCTCGGGGGCCAGGTCGGCCAGGGGGACGACCACGAAGCCGCGCTCCCACATCCTGGGGTGGGGCACGGTGAGCTCGTCGTCGTCGACGCGCAGCTCCCCGACGACCAGGATGTCGACGTCGAGGGTGCGCGGCCCCCACCGCTCGGTGCGCACCCGCTGGGTGGCCGCCTCCGCCCGCTGCGCCACCCTCAACAGCTCGTGGGGGCTGAGGGTGGTGTGCAGCTCGACGACGGCGTTGAGGTACGCCCCCTGCCCGGTGGGCCCGCCTACCGGATCGGTCTCGTAGACCGGGGAGACGGCCACCACGTCGGGCAGGCCGGCAACCGCGGCCTGCAGGTACCCCCAGCGGTCGCCCACGTTGGAGCCGATGCCCACGAAGGCCCGCCGCGGCGGTGGCGGGTCGGCCGCCACCGGGGCGTCATTGCCCATGTCCATCAGCTGGCGGATCGGCCGGGGGCGCCCCGGACGATGGTCACCGCCGAGCTGGCCAGGTCCACCGGCACCGGGGGTCGCAGCTTGCGCACGGTGACGGCCACCTCCTCGCCGAGCGCCCCGGCCACCGACCACACCGCATCGGAGATGCGCTGTGCCAGGTGCTCCAGCAGATCGGCGTGGGGCCCGGCGATCACCGCGGCCACGGCGGCGGCCACCGCCCCGTAGTCGATGGTGTCAGCCAGGTCGTCGCTGCGCCCGGGGGCCGACAGGTCCGCCACGATATCGACGTCGACCTCGAAGGGCTGGCCCCGGTGGCGTTCCTCGGGGAGGGCCCCATGGGTGCCCACCAGCCGCAGGCCCCGCAGCTCGATGCGGTCGCCGGTCACCCGCTCAGCTGCCGAGGGGCTCAACGGCATGACCGGCCAGGGTAGGCGCCAGGGCCACCAGCTCCCGGCCGGCGGGACCCATCTGGCGGTGCATGATCAGCTCGACCACGGCGATGGTCCGGGGCCCGGAGGTGACCATCCCCGACCAGCGCAGGTACCCGGCGACCACGCCCATCAGCCGGTCGTTCAGCTCCTCCTGGTGGACCAGGATGCGCTGGCCGTCACCCAGCCAGCGCTGGATGTGGCCGTACACGTCGGGCAGGACCACCGTCGGGTCGTCATGGGGCCCGAAAGGGAGATGGGACCAGGTGACCTCGAGCTCCTCGTAGGCGTGGAGGTTGTGTGACGACGGCAGCAGCGACAGGATCCGGTCGAAGCCCTCGCCCCGCAACCACAGGATCTCCTCGTGGCGGCGCACCTTGCGGTGGTTGCGGGCATACCCGCCGGGCCGCTCGCTGACCGCCAGGTGGCCCTTGATGATCCACGCGAACATCCGGGGCGGTATCCCCTTGGCCCACTTCCCCCTCATGGTCGCAGGCTCGTCGCCACCCGGGCGGCCGGCGCCGGCGGAGCGGCCAGGCGCACGGCGGCGGCCACGGCGACCACGTCGTGGACCCGCAGCATCGCCGCTCCCTGGGTGAGGGCCCACACCGCGGTGGCCACCGACGCCTCGACCCGCTCGGCTGCGGGGGCGGGCGGTTGGCCGGGCCGGGCGCTGAGAGGGCCGAGGAACGACTTGCGACTGGTCCCCACGGTCACGTCCCACCCGGTGGCCACCAGATCGTCGAGGTGGCGGAGGAGGGCCAGGTTGTGGGCCGCGGTCTTGGCGAAGCCGATCCCCGGGTCGATCCACACCTGCTCCACGCCCGCCGCCCTGGCCTGCTCGGCGCGCGCCACCAGGTGATCCCGGACCTCGGCCACGACGTCGTCGTAGTGGGCGTGGGCGTTCATGGTCGTCGGGTCGGCCCGGGAGTGCATGGCCACCCACCCGGCACCGCCGGCCGCCGCCACCTCGAACAGCGACGACGACACGTCGTTGACGATGGTCGCTCCCGCGGCGATGGCCGCCTCGGCCACCCGGGGTTTGCGGGTGTCGATGGACACCGTGGTCCGCTCGGCCAGGGCCTCGATGACCGGCAGGACCCGGCGGAGCTCCTCGTCCTCGGACACCGGGAGGGCCCCAGGTCGGGTCGATTCGCCACCGACGTCGACGATGTCCGCGCCCTGGTCGATGAGCTCCCGGCCGTGGGCAATGGCATGGCCGTGATCGAACCAGCGACCCCCGTCGGAGAACGAATCCGGTGTCACGTTGACGATACCCATCACAAGGACCACCGCAGCAGGGTATCTGGCGCTGTCAAGCCTTGTGACCTGGGGTCACGCCCGGTGGCCATGGATGAAGCTCAACGCCTCGGCCCGGGACGCGGCGTTGTCCCGGAACTGGCCCCGTACCGCCGAGGTCACCGTCCGGCTCCCCGGTTTTCGCACCCCCCGCATCGACATGCACAGGTGCTCGGCCTCGACGACCACCAGGACACCGCGCGGCGCCAGGACCCCTTCGATGGCGTCGGCCACCTGGGAGGTCAGGCGTTCCTGGACCTGGGGGCGGCGGGCGTACCCCTCCACCAGGCGGGCCAGCTTGGACAGGCCGGTGACTCGACCGTCCTCGTTGGGGATGTAACCGACGTGGGCCTGACCCAACCAAGGCACCAGATGGTGCTCGCACACGCTGTAGAGCGGGATGTCGGTGACCATCACCATCTCGTCGTGGCCGGCCTCGAAGGTCGCTCGCAGATGGTGACCGGGATCTTCTCGGAGACCCGAGAAGATCTCCTCGTACATGCGGGCCACCCGCTCGGGTGTGTCGACCAGACCATTGCGGTCGGGGTCCTCGCCGACCGCTAGGAGGATCTCCCGCACCGCGGCGGCGATCCTGGCCGTGTCGAACGGCCGGTCGGCCAGGTTGCCGACACCCGTGGCAGGGTTGCCGATGGTGGAGGTCACGATCCGGGGTTCTCCGCCCTCCGTCGACGGGTCGCCGTAGCAGCAGCGGAGCGTTTCGGTGTTGCCGGGTTGGTGGCGCTTCGCGTGGCGCCCGCCGCCTTGGAGGGGGCGCGACGCTTGGGTTTGGCGCGCTTGGCGACCGCTTCCTTTTTGGAGACCGGCGCCTGGCGGGCCAGCACCTCGGCACCGACGGGACGGGCGGCGCCGGTCGCCTCCTCGTCCTCCACGCCCCGCACCCGGCGCGGAGCCCGGCCGCTGCGGGTGGTTGTCGGCTCCGGACGCCGAGCGGTGACGTCACCGGCCGGCGCCCTCCACGGCTCGAGCTCGCCGATGATGGCCATCAGCTCGGGGGTGTCGAGGGTCTCCTGGTCGATCAGGGCCCGGGCCAGGGCCTCGAGGGTGGTGGCATGGGTGCGCAGGATGGCGTGCGCCCGATGATGGGCCTCGTCGATGAGGCGGCGCACCTCGGCGTCGATGACGGCGGCGATGTCATCGGAGAGATGGGTCTGGTGGCCAAGGTCGCGTCCGAGGAACACCTCGCCGCTCGGCTGTGCCAGCTGTTGAGGCCCCAGCATGTCGCTCATCCCGTACTCGGTGACCATGGCCCGGGCCAGCCGGGTGGCCTTCTCGATGTCGTTCTCGGCGCCCGTGGTCGGCTCGTCGAAGACCAGCTCCTCGGCGCTGCGGCCCCCCATGCACATGGCCATGGCGTCGCGCAGCTCGCTGCGCGAATGGTTGAACTTGTCGTCCGCAGGCAGGGTGAAGGTCAGGCCCAGCGACCGGCTGCGGGCCACGATCGACACCTTGTGGATGGGGTCGGCGTGGGGCAGGACATGGCCGACGATGACGTGACCGGCCTCGTGGTAGGCGGTGATGGCCTTGTCGTGGTCGGACAGGACGAGGGTCTTGCGCTCGGGGCCGGCCAGCACCCGGTCAATGGCCTCCTCGCACTCCCGCATCCCGATCTGGCGCAGGTTGCGCCGAGCGGTGAGCAATGCCGCCTCGTTGAGCAGGTTGGACAGGTCAGCACCGGTGAAGCCCGGCGTGCGCTTGGCCAGCACGTCGAGGCTGATCGACTCGCCGAGCGGCTTGCCCTGGGCGTGCACGTCGAGGATCTTGCGCCGTCCGACCTTGTCGGGACGGTCGACGGTGACCTGGCGGTCGAAGCGGCCCGGGCGCAGCAGTGCGGGATCCAAGATATCGGGCCGGTTGGTGGCGGCGATGAGGATGACGCCTTGGTGGACATCGAAGCCGTCCATCTCCACCAGGAGCTGGTTGAGGGTCTGCTCCCGCTCGTCGTGGCCACCTCCCATCCCCGCACCGCGGTGGCGACCGACGGCGTCGATCTCATCCATGAACACGATGGCCGGGGCGGACGACTTGGCCTGGGCGAAGAGGTCCCGGACCCGGCTGGCGCCGACGCCGACGAACATCTCGACGAAGTCGGAGCCCGATATCGAGAAGAACGGCACACCGGCCTCGCCCGCCACCGCCCGGGCCAGAAGGGTCTTGCCGGTGCCCGGCGGGCCGACCAGCAGGACCCCCTTGGGGACCCGGGCGCCGAGTGCCTCGAAGCGGCTCGGTGACTCCAGGAAGTCCTTGATCTCGGTGAGCTCGGCGACGGCCTCGTCCGCCCCGGCGACATCCGCGAAGGTGACCTTGGGCTGGTCCTTCGACACCGTCTTGGCCTTGATCCGGCCGAACTGGGTCAGCCGGCCCGCGCCCTGGGTGGCGAAGAGGAGGTACCCGAACAGGCCGAGCAGGATGACGTACGGCAGGTAGCTGAGCAGTGCCAGCCAGATGCTCTGGTGGGGGTGATCCGTCTTGAAGTCCGGGACGGCCCTGGCGATCTCCGCGGTGATCTGCGGCGTGTAGCGATCGGGATAGGAGACCTGGTAGGAGCGGCCGCCGCGCAGCTTTCCCGTGACCTTGTTCTGGCGGTCGTGGATGGTGGCGGTGGCCACCTTGCCCGATGCCAGATCCGCCTGGAACGTCCCGGTGGTGAGGGTGGTGGGCGACGAGCCGCGGCTGAGGATGGCGACGACCACCACGGCCACGAGGACGATCAGGACCCCATAGGTGATCGGGCTGCGGAGGACTCGTCTCATGGCGTCACAGAGAGTAGTGGCCGCCGGGCGGGGCCACGGGAGCCGGAGTCAACCCTGCCGTCCCTCGTAGATGGCGACGTGGCGGAGGTTGCGGTAGCGCTCGGCCACATCGAGGCCGTAGCCGACAACGAAGTCGGGAGGTATGCGGAAGCCCTCGTAGGCCAGGTTCAGCGGTGTTGTCTGCAGGCCCTCTTTGACCAGCAGGGCGCACACCTCCAGCGACGCCGGGCCGCGCGCCTTGAGGTTGCGGCGCAGGTAGTTCAAGGTCAGGCCGGAATCGACGATGTCCTCGACGAGCAGGACGTGACGTCCGGTGAGGTCGGCGTCGAGGTCCTTGACGATGCGAACGACCCCGCTGGTGCGCGTCGCACTCCCGTAGGAGGAGACGGCCATGAAGTCCATCTCGACCGGGAGGTTGATGGTGCGGGCCAGGTCGGAGAGGAACACGCACGCCCCCTTCAACACGCCCACCAGCAACGGGGGCCGGCCTGCGTAGTCCTTGGTGATCGTCGCCCCCAGCTCCGCCACGCGGGCGGCCAGGGCCTCCGGGCTGACCACCGTCCGCCCGATCTCCCTGTCCGCCCAGTCACCGTCCGCCCGATCACTCATCGGGGCCGACCGGCTCGTTGGCGTCCCCGCCGCCCACGGGGCGCTCCAGGGTCAGGCGACCGTGGGAACGACGCACCCGCCGGCCGCCCGCCACCTCGGTGGCCACTGCCGCCCCCCGGGCCACGGTCAGGATCCGTTCGACCTCGGCCTGGGACGGAGGGTGGTGCTCGGCATCCGAGCTGACCCGCAGCCAGGTCCGCACGGCGCGCCGCGCCAGGGGAGCCGGCGCATCCGCCAGGGCCCGGGCGTCGGTCGGGTCGAGCTCGGCCGCCAACTGGTTGAGCAGCGCGGCATCGTCGGCCAACAGCAGCGCCTGGCGGGCCAGCACCGGGACCGGGTCCCTCTGGGCCACCTCGGCCAGGAGGGGGAGCACCCGGTGGCGCACGGCGTTGCGCCGAAACCGCAGGTCGTCGTTGCTCGGATCGTGGAGGGGCACCACGTTGGCCAGTGCGCACACGTGCTGCGTGTCGCTGCGGCGCAGGCCGAGCAGGGGACGGCGGACCCGACCGGCTCCGGTCATGGGGGCCAGGCCGTCGAGGGCGGCACCCCGCAGCACATTGAGCAGCACCGTCTCGGCCTGATCATCGGCGGTGTGGCCGGTGAGCACCCCGGCGGGCAGCGCCCGGTAGCGATCGGCCCGGGCCCGGGCCTCGATGTTGGGTCCTGGATCGACCTCGATGCGCCGGGAGATGAACGACGCCCCGAGCGAGCTCACCGTCCTGCCCACCCGTCCGGCCTCGTCGGCCGAACCCTTCCGCAGGCCGTGATCGATGTGGTGAGCGGTGACCTCGAGGCCGGCGACCCGGGCCAGCACGACGAGGGCCAAGGAGTCGGGCCCTCCCGACACGGCCACATCGACGGTCCGGCCCGAGGGGAACCGGCAGTGGCCGGCAAGCCCGACCAGCTCCGGTTGGCTCAGATCCGCCGGTCCCCAGATGGGGGCGTCGGAGACGAGCGGCCGGGTGACCACGGGATTCAGGGCCGGGCCAGAGCCGCCGGCGTCGCCGCTCTGGCGATCCAACGATCCGGTTGACGGATCTCCGGCCAGGTCGGCAACCACTGCGGCCCCGTCCACACCCGGGCGAGCATCTCCGGGCCACCGGCGTCCTCGACCGCTTCGATGAAGCGCTCCCCCTGCTCGTATTGGCGCAGCTTGGCGTCGAGACCGATGAGGACGCTGATCAGCTTGGTCATCCCCCGCTGCCTGCGTCGTTCCCGCAACGCGGTGGCGAAGCGGGCGGCGTTGGGGATCCGCTCGGCTCCGGCGCGGTCCATGGTGATGTCGCCGTGACCCTCCAGCAGGCTCATCAGCCCGCCGATCTCCTGGATGGCGTCGAACTGCTCGGGCGTGGCCAACAAGGTGAGCAGACCGCCGTCGTCGAGGGGGTTGCGCCCCGACCGGATGCCGGCGGCCGAGCGCCTCAGGGCGTCGAGCAGGCGCTTGGGGTCAGGGTCGATCCCTTCGAGGGTGTGGGAGACCAGGGACAGGAAGTGCTCCCGCATCCACGGCACCCCGGTGAACTGGGCGCGGTGGGTGACTTCGTGGAGGGCAATCCACAGGCGGAACTCCCGGGGGGGGAAGCCGAACTTCTTCTCCAGGGACAGGATGTTCGGGCCCACGTAGTAGACGATGTCCTGATCCTCGGGCAGCTCCTCCTCGATGAGGAGCTGGTCGTACTGGCCGAGCACCCGGGTGGACATCCATCCGAGCAACAGCCCGACCTGGGCACCGCTGATCGACCGGCTCACAGAACCGGGAAGCAACGAAGCCCGGCGGTCCGCCAGGTTGGCGGCCAACTTGTCGGTCACCGGGCGCAGCAGCCGTTGGAACGAGGCGACGTTGGCATGCACCCAGGCCGGGCGGTCCACCACCCGGGCTCTCGCCGGTCCGGCCAGGGACCGCAGCCCGGTCTCGGCGGTCACGAGCTCCTCGGCCTGGGCGGTGAGCTCGTCGAAGTCGGCGGCCAGCGCGGTGAGCTCGAACTCTGCGGTCACCGGCGTCCGCTTGGCCACCATGGAAGCCACCCGCTCGGCCACATCCCAACCGATGAGGTTCGCGCCCATCCCCCCATGGTCGGCCGGTGGCCGACCCGCCGGGGCGGATGGGTCGGAGATCGCTGAGGCCGCCTCCGGCGCCGTCACGGCCGAGGGCGCCGGAAAGGCGTCGATGTGGTCATGGGCCCGATGCTACCGAGCCACGGCCAGACACCGACGCCGGGGCGTCGCCGGTGTCTACGCGATCTTCTTCCCGCGCGTCCGGGGCACGGCCATGGGCTCGTGCTGATAGCAGTACTTGCCGTTGTTGTATCGCGACAGCTTCGTCTCGCACCCCGACTCCCGACACTGGCGGTCGGCGCCGAAGGACTTCGAGGGCCGCTCGCTGCCGCTCAAGGTGTGACCCCCAAGGGATCGTTCGCTCATCGTCTCGCTCCAACATCTCTACCTGGTAGGTAGGACAACAACGGTGGCGCAGAGCCGATTCCCTGCACCAAGGAGCCGCTGTGGTCAGTGTTCGTCACCAGCGCCCGAAGCGGATGGACCGAAATCACCAAGCGGCAAGGCACCACCCGACGCCTCGGCCAGCACCGCCGCCACCCGCCGGCGAAGGTGCTCGGGGACTTGATCTCGACACCGCATGGCCACCACCACCTTGAGCTCCGCCTCGAAGTCGAACGCCCCCAGGCAGGGGGAGCACTCGTTGAGGTGCGTCCGGATCTGCTGGCGCCGCAGGTCGGTCAGCTCACCGTCGAGGTACCAGTAAAGGGTGTCGAGGGCCTCTTGGCACGACCCGTGGCCATGACCCAAGGTGTCCGCAGCCGTCCACTCGCCGTCCGTCGTCACCGATCGGCCCCACTTGCCGACCAGGGGTGTTCCCTCGAAGCAATCATCTGGTGCACCTGCTCGCCTTCATGTTTTCCTGGCATCGCTCAGCGTCCTCGTCGGTGAGAACGGGACGGGAAGCAAATCATCCGGCGCTCGGTGCGACCAGTCCTCGCTCCATCCCGAACTTGTGCAACGCCTTCTGCAGCGCCTTTCTTCCACGATGGAGCCGACTCATCACCGTACCGATGGGGATTTCGAGGATGTCGGCGATCTCCTTGTAGGAGAACCCCTCCACGTCGGCCAGGAGCACCGCCATGCGAAACGACTCCGGCAGGGCCTCCAGAGCCGCCTTCACCTCGGTGTCGGTGATGTGGTCCAACAGCTCCTCCTCTGCACTTCGCCCGGCGGCCACCGCCTCCAACCCGCCCAGGCGGCGGTACAGGTAGAGATCCTCGCCCTCGTCGAGCTCGGTCTGCTCCGGCCGGCGCTTCTTGGCCCGGTAGGAGTTGATGAACGTGTTGGTCAGGATCTTGTACAGCCACGCCTTGAGGTTGGTGCCCTCCTGGAACGAGGCGAATCCCCGGTACGCTTTGAGGTAGGTCTCCTGCACCAGGTCCTCGGCATCGGCCGGGTTGCGCGTCATGCGTAGGGCCGCGGTGTAGAGCGAGCCCATGTGCTCCATGGCCAGGTCGGCGAAATGGGTCTTGTCGGCCACACCTCCAATGTACCCCCGGGCAGTGACCCTCACCCCGCCGCCCTGCCAGAGACCCCCAGGAACAGCTCCGGTACGCCCCGGTAGGGTACGGAATCGGAGGCCTCTTCCGCGAGGACCCAGGGGAGGGAGAAGCATGAACGTGACCGTGCTCGGCGGGGGCTCGTGGGGGACGACCGTCGCTGCCCTGACCAGCGAGCACAACGCCACCACCCTGTGGACGCGCAGCGAGGGGTCGGCCGACGAGATCGACGCCCGCCACACCAACGAGCGCTACCTCCCGGGCTTCTCCCTGCCCGAGCGGCTACGGGCCACCTCCGACCTGGAGAAGGCCGTGGTCAATGCCGACGTGTTGATTGTAGGCGTCCCCTCGAAGGGCTTCCGATCCACCCTGAGCGAAGCCAAGGAGTGGGTCCGACCGTGGATCCCGGTGGTCAGCCTGACCAAGGGCATCGAGCCGGACAGCCTGCTGCGGATGACCCAGATCATCGATGAGATCCTCCCGGGCCACCCGGCCGCCGCCCTGAGCGGCCCGAACGTGGCCCGGGAGATCATGGCCGGCCAGGCCGCGGCCAGCGTGATCGCCACCGAGGACCTGGGCGTGGCCACTGCCTTGCAGAAGGTGCTGCAGCGGGCCCTGTTCCGGGTGTACATGAACCACGATGTCATCGGCTGCGAGATCGGGGGCGCCCTGAAGAACGTGATCGCCATCGCCTCCGGCATCGCCCAGGGCCTCGACGTGGGCGACAACACCCGCGCCGCGGTCATCACCCGCGGGTTGGCCGAACTGACCAGGCTGGGCGTGGCCATGGGCGCCGAGGCCCAGACCCTCGCCGGCCTGGCCGGCATGGGTGACCTCATGGCCACGTGCATCAGCCCCCACAGCCGCAACCGGACCGTCGGCCAGAAGCTGGGCGAGGGCCACACCCTCGACGAGATCCTCAACGACATGCACATGGTTGCCGAAGGGGTCGGCACGGCCGGGGTGACCATGGAGCTGGCCGAGCGCTACGACGTGGAGCTGCCCATCTGCGAGGAGATCTACAAGGTCGTCAGGGGCGAGGAGAAGCCCATCGACGCCTACCGGGGACTGGCCTCCCACCCCGGGCACGAGTCCGAGCCCGGCTGAGGCCTGCACACTCTCTAGCCTGCAGGGCGTGACCCCCCGGTTCCGGTTCCTGGAGTCCCCGGCCCCGATCGCCCTGGCACACCGGGGAGGGGCACAGGAGAACCCCGAGAACACCTGGGCCGCCTTTTCCCATGCGGTGGAGCATCTCGACTACCGCTACATCGAGACCGACGTGCACGCCACCGCCGACGGCGTGGTGGCCGTCATCCACGACCCGGGTCTCGCGCGCACCACGGACCGCGCCGGTGCCATCGCCGAGCTGACCTGGTCCGAGGTGGCACGGGCCCGCATCGCCGACGACCAGGCCGTTCCCCGCCTCGATGAGGTGCTGGCCGCCTGGCCGAACACCCGCTGGAACATCGACGCCAAGCATGACGCCGTCGTCGGACCCCTCCTCGAGGTCGTTCGCCGGGCCGGCGCCGTCGAACGTGTCTGCATCACCGCGTTCTCCGATCGACGCCTGCGCCGGATCCGCCGAGCCGCGGGCCCGACGCTGTGCACGGCCATGGGACCGGCGGCCATCGCCTCCCTGCGGGCAGCGAGCTTCGCCCGGTCGGTGGTCCCCGCCACCTCGTGGCGAGCCGCCGGCGCAGCCCAGGTCCCCCTGGCCCAGGGCCGGCTGTCGATCGTCGATCCCCGCTTCATCGCCGCTGCCCATCGCGGCGATCTCGCCGTGCACGCCTGGACCATCAACGACGCCGCCACGATGGAGCGCCTGGTGGACCTCGGCGTCGACGGCATCATGACCGATCAGCCCACCCTGCTGCGCACGGTGCTCGACCGCCGGGGGCTGTGGCCACCGCAGCGGTGATCTGCCTCTCGATCGCCCAGAGACGATTGCCACAAGATGAAGAGGTGCGGGAGCTGTTGATGGTCCCGACCACGGGCCCTCCCGTTGGCTACACGGCCCGCCACAGGGCCTCCAGACGGTTGTTGACCGAGGGCAGATCCACCTCCTCGGGGTCGAAGCGGTCGCCCAGCCAGGCCACCGTGTCGTCGTGCTCGGCGTCCGCCGGATCCTTCAGGGCATCGAGGACATGTTCGTAGCCCTCGGGGCCACCGGAGTCCTCGGGCGGACCCGCCCGATCGCCTGCCATGCACAGCAACGGTGGCGCCGAGGCATCGTAGGGGGTGACGGCGTTGACCTCCACCAGGTGCTCCCAGCCGTCGCTCAGGTCGTAGAAGTACGAGAAGGCGCTGTCGAGGGGCCCGACCTCGGCCAGGTTCACCGAAGACTCGTCGCCGATCGATTCGCCCCAGCTCTTCTCCTCCGGGGGGCCGTAGGTGAGGTCACCGACCCGCCACTCGTGGAGGTGGATGTCCTCCCATCCCATGGCGATCTGGATGACCGCATGGAGGACCGACAGGGAGATGGGGCTCGGCACCCGCAGGCGGCGCCACACCGGTGGGCTCACATCCAGCAGGGTCACGGTCACCTCATGCACGGTGAGCGACGGAGCGACATCGGCCATGTCCTCAGGCTACGGCGCCAGGTCCTTGGCCAACACCACGAAGCTCACGGCGTGGGGATGGCGCTCGAGCTGGCAGCAGCCGACCACGGTCCCGGTCCCCATGTCGGTGGCCGGCAGCATCCGGCCCTGGCGGTGGCGGATCGCCTCTCCACGGCGGCCGGACACCAACCGCCACCCCGGCCCACCCCGGCCCGCCACCCCGGCCCGCCACCCGCACCTGGAACGAGCGGCCGCCGAGCGAACCTGCGGGCCCCGGGTCGTCGCCTGAGGCACACTTGGCCTGGGCCACAATCGAGCCGGCGGATGCCTGCATGGACGGAGAGGTGCGAGCGATGAGCAGCAACTGGACCCCGGGGTCCGAACCGAGGCCGAAGGACGGCCAAGAGGCGGACCCTCACGACATCGAGGGCGCGCAGCCATCACCGGCCTGGTCCCCTCCCCAGGACCACCCGAGCGAGGATCCCAGGGCCGTTCCCCCCTGGCTGCCGCGCGCTGGCGATCAGGAACCGCCG
>JALYZO010000214.1 GCA_030945745.1 Actinomycetota bacterium | reverse complement strand
CGAGAGGCGTCGAACCGACGGACGGCCGGCTGTCCAGGCGCCACCTTCACGCGCTCGACCATCAACCGAACCAGATCTCGCCGCTGTTGGAAGTCGGCCTCCGCCCACAAGGCCCGCGGATCGGGGTGCAGGACGATCTGCTGCTTGGTGGCGGCGTCCACCAAGGCGTGTAGGCGGTCGATCTCGCGCTCCAGCTTGACCCTGATGGACTTGTACCGGCCCTCGCCCAGCGTGGCGCGGACGTAGAAGTCCTCGTCGAGGCCCTGCAGCCTGGTCTGCGCCGCCCCGAGATCGGCGAGCTTGGCGCCCATGGTCCCGTCATCTGCTGCGCCGGCTTGGGCCACCAGCGCCTGTCGTACAGACGGCGTCGTGAGCAGCTCGAGTACTCGCTCCTTGACGAGGTCGTCGACCGGCTCGGCGATGATCCCCAGTTGATGGCCCGGCCGGCGTCGTGCGCAGAGGTAGCGCCTCGTGTGGTCGTCGCGAGGCCGGGAGAACATGGGCGCACCACAGGTGCCGCAGTGGATCAGCCCTGTCAGCAGGTACCGGGTGGCCTTGTGCGCGTTCGTGTTCCGCTCGGGGTTGAGCAACACGGCTCGGACCTGGTCCCAGGCGTTGCGGTCGAGAGCTGCCCCCCAAGTAGCCGGGCTCAGGTCGCCGAGTGTCCTGCCGCTCGGGTCGACACCGTGCTCGCGCAGCCCGGCCATCCGTGACGACAGCAGCGCCTTGCGCAGTGTGGGCGCAGTCCACGGGCTGTCAGACGCCCCCGGCACGCCTCGTGAGTTCCAGTCCCGGGCGATGGTCATCAAGCCGTGGCCACTGAGCACACGTTGGGCGGCCTCTCGGACCAGCTCCCGCTCCTCGTCGCTGCGCACGCCCCAACCCAGCTGGCCTGAAGGCCTGCCCTGCTCTGCTAGCTCGAGGTGCTTGCGTCGCACTCGCCGGCTGCGGTCCTCGGACTCCTTTCGGGCGACGGCGCCGACGATCCTCGCCGACAGCCGGCCGTCTGGGGTCGTGAGGTCGTAGTCCCCGCCGGTCACCACAGCCAGGCGGACTCGAGTGCGCTCGACGAGATCGATGAAGGCTTCGAGCTCCTTGGGTGAGCGGTGCAGGCGGTCGTTGTGCCACGTCACGATGGCGTTGATGCTGCCGGACTCGACCGCGGCCAACATGGCCTCGTAGGCCCGGCGCGGCTTGCGTCCGTAGGCCGAGGCGTCGTTGTCGCAGAACACCTCGATGACCTCCCAGCCCCGTGCCAGGCAGTGGGCTTCGCAGTCAGCCCGCTGGCGTTCAACGCCGGCCCGCTGGCCACTTGGGTCCGAGGAGATCCTGGTGTAGACGCCCGCCGTCAAGGCCAGCGAGGACTGCTTCGGGCAAGCCGGCATCGGCTTCCTCCTGAACGAACGACGTGTAGGGACATCAACAGCACACCGCCCTGCCCCCCGTTCGCTCCCCATTCCACCAGCGCCTATGCGCACCTGGACCGGCTTCCGGGGCGGACGGCGTGCCCCGTAACAACGGCGATCCAAAGCGCCGGCACCGTCACCTAACGCCGGTTATACGGGTGATCCACCTCCTGGGCTGATGGCTCGGGAACCCTTCTCGGGCTCAGGTCCGTCGATGAAGGGGAGTCCGGCATGTGGAACCCGGTGTTCGAGCGTGTGGTCAGCGGTGACGGGGAGAGGGGCTATCGCGTCGGCCATGAGCTGATCGATGAGTTCCTGGAGTTCGTGGCCGGGCGGGCCCGGCCGAACACGGTGAAGGCGTACGCGCATGACTTGAAGGTGTTCTTCTCGGTCGTGGGCATGGAGCCCGGGGAGGTGACGTCGCGGGATGTAATGGCCTTCGTCACCGATCAGCGCCGGGGCCGGGCCGGGGCCGAGAACGTGGTGCGCATCACCGATGCCTCGGCGGGGTTGTCGGCGGCGACGATCAAGCGACGCCTGGCTGCGGTGTCGGCGCTGTATGGGTATCTCGTCGTGCGGGGCGACGCCGGCGTGACGGCGAACCCGGTGCCCCATGGGTTGCCGACGCGCCAGCACCGCCACCGCGGACCCAAGGTGGTGCCGCTGGTGCGGGGGGTGCGGCGTCTGCCGCGCGTCGTCGAGCCGGCGGAGGCCGACCGGTTGGTGGGGGCGCTGCGCACCCAACGGGACCGGGCCATCGTGCAGGCGATGCTCCTGGCCGGGCTCCGTCGTTGCGAGGTGCTGGCGTTGCGGCTCGAGGATCTGCGTCTGGGCGAGTGGCGTGTCTTCATAACTGACGGCAAGGGCGGCCACGAGCGGATGGTGCCGGTCTCGACGACCTTCTTCAACACCGTCGCCGTCTATCTCAGCACCAAGCGTCCAGCCGACGCGACGACAGACCGGTTGTTCGTGGCGCTGAAAGGACCGACCCGTGGTGGAGCGTTGTCAGCGTCGGGGTTCGACGAGGTCCTGACCGGGGCCCGCCGGCGAGCCGGACTGACCCGCGGCACCTGCCATGAGCTGCGTCACACCTGCTTCACCCGCCTGCGCGAGGCGGGCATGGCCATCGAAGCGCTTCAGGCGCTCGCCGGTCACCGCTCGATCACCTCGACCCGTGTCTACCTGCACCTCGGCGACGACTGGCTCGCCGAGGAATACCGGCGCGCCGTGGGCGCCATCGACACGTCGACGGACGCCACGACGAACGCCCGGACGCCCCGATGACCGCCTGCCCGCTTCCCGTCAGCGTCGTCTCCTCGACCTCCCCGTCGTCGTCGGCCGGCCGACCCCTTCCTGAGTTCACCTGGCCCCAGATCATCCACCGAGCCCCGAAAATGGCGGCCACCATGGCCCGATACCTGGACCAGCTCGCCGTTTCCGCCCGGCCTGCCACCGTGGTCGCCGTGGATCTGACCCTGCGCCAGTTCGCCCACTGCGTCACCGCGACCGACCCGACATGCCGGGCGATGGCCGAGGTAACACGGACGCACTTCGAGGACTACAAGCGCTGGCTCGCGCGCCGGACCGGCCGCCGCGGCGCCTTGTCGGCAACGACGATCTCGGGACGCGTCGGCCTGCTGCGCACGTTCTTCGCCCGCATCATCGAATGGGGCTACGACGATGCGCCGGCCCGCATCCCCATCTTCGCCGGTGACTTCCCCGAGCGCGACGAACCGCTCCCGAAGTTCCTCGACGACCCCACCGCGGCGAAGTTCATGGCCGCCCTCGCCGCCGATGCCAACCCCCGCCGGCGGCTCATGGTCGAGATCCTGGCCCGCACTGGGATCCGCTCCGGTGAGCTGTCCGGCCTCGATGACGACGCCATGGTCCTCATCGGTGACACCCACTGGCTACGCATCCCCGTCGGCAAGCTCCACAACGACCGCTACGTGCCGCTGCTGCCGTCGCTGGTCGAGCTCATCGACAGCTACCGGGCCACCCGCGCCGCTCCCCGTTCCGGGCGCCTGGTCGAACGCGACGACGGGCGACCCTTCGACCGGCGCACCATCCACCGCTACGTCGCCACCATCGCCCGACGCGCCGGCATCGCCCACGTGCACCCCCACCAGCTCCGCCACACCCTCGCCACCCAGGCCATCAACCGCGGCATGAGCCTGGAGGCGATCGCCGCCCTGCTCGGACACCGGTCCATGAAGATGACCCTCACCTACGCCCGCATCACCGACACCACCATCGCCGAGGAGTACTTCCGGGTCACCGCCGCTGTCGAGGCGAACTACCGCGGCGACGAGCTCCCCGCCACCACCGCTGGAGCCGCCATGACAGAGCTCGCCGCCGATCACCGCCGGCTCCTCGGCAACGGCCACTGCAACCGCCCCGCCGCCCTGGACTGCGTCTACGAGTCCATCTGCGAACGCTGCGGGTTCTTCGAAACTGGCACTGAGTTCGTGCCCGTCCTCATCCGACAGCGCGACCACGCCGCCGACCACGACCAGCCCGACCGGGCTCGCCTCTTTACCGGACTGCTCGACAACCTCGACAACGCCACCTGACCGTGCTTGCATTAACCCAGCCCAGAGGCCACGGGATCACCCGTATAACAGCGG
>JALYZO010000014.1 GCA_030945745.1 Actinomycetota bacterium | reverse complement strand
GCGGATGTGCCCCTGGCCGTGGATCAGGTACTTCGTGGTCGTCAGCTCCCGCAGGCCCATCGGACCCCGGGCGTGCAGCTTCTGGGTGGAGATGCCGATTTCGGCGCCGAAGCCGAACTGCTCGCCGTCGGTGAACCGAGTGGACGCGTTGACCACCACCGCTGCGGCGTCGACCTCCCGCTGGAACCGGCCGGCAGCATCGACGTCGGCGGTGACGATGGCCTCGGTGTGGCCGGTGCCATAGCGGCGGATGTGGTCGATGGCCTCATCCAGGTCGGTCACAACCCTCACTGACAGGGTGAGGTTGAGGTACTCGGTACCCCAGTCCTCGTCGCCAGCCGACGCTACCTCATCGGCCCCCAGGATGGCCCGGGTCCGCTCGTCGCCTATGAGAGTGACCCCCTTGAGCCGGGGGGCCACCTCCACCAGGAACCTCTCGGCCACCTGTTCGTGGACGAGCAGCGACTCGGCTGCGTTGCAGACACTCGGCCTCTGGGTCTTGGAGTTGACGACGATGGCCACGGCTCTCTCCAGGTCGGCGCTGGCATCGACATACACGTGGCAATTTCCGGATCCGTCGACGACATAGGGTACGGTGGCGTGCTCGAGGATGCTGGCAATGAGCGACCCGCCGCCCCTGGGCACCAGGCAGTCGATGATTCCCCGGAGGCGCATGAACGCCACTGCGGTGTGGCGCGACGTGTCCTCCACGAGCGTCACGGCGTCGGCGGGCAGCCCGGCATCCTCGCAGCCGTCTCGGATCTGGCGGGCGATGGCCCGATTGGAGTGGATCGCCCCCGAGCTGCCCCGCAGGAAGGCACCATTGCCCGACTTGATGCACAGGCCTGCGGCGTCGCTGGTCACATTGGGCCGGTTCTCGTAGATCACCCCGACCACCCCGAGCGGTACCCTTACCTGCCGGATCTCCAGCCCGTCGGAGCGCACCCAGCCCCGCACCGTCTCACCCACCGGGTCGGCCAGCACTGCCACCTGCCGGAGCCCGGCGGCCATGGCCTCGACCCCCGTCGGTGTCAGACGAAGGCGGTCGACGACGGCTGGACCGCTTCCTGCCACCTGGGCTGCGGCCACGTCCATGGCGTTGGCCTCCACGATCTCACCAGCGTTGGCGACCAGCCGGTCGGCGGCCGACAGCAGGACGTGGTTGCGCACCGTTGCCGAGCTCAGTGTCAAGGCCCGGGAGGCGTCAACGACTCGGCGCCCCAGCGCCTCAAGATCGCTCACGGCCGGGCCGCCCGACGTCGACATGCCCGCAGGGTACCGTTCGTCGCTGCCGTGGTTCGCTGCTCCTTCAAGCACCTGCCCGGAGCAACCCTGGACGGTCCTAGCCTGGGATCATGCCGTCCCGGGTCCCCGCCGTACTGGCCCATCCCAGCGTGGTCCGCGCCGCCGTGGGCCCACCGGCCATCGCCCTCACCGCCGCTGGGGCCGGCATCGGTCTGCTGGACCACTCCCTGTCCGTGGCGGTGCTCCTGGCCATCGTCGGTTGGGGGGGGCGCATGGGCTGGGCCGTCCTCGGCCGGGCCCGCCGGCAGCGGCCGGTCAAGCCGGCACCGGTCGACCCGTGGTCCGTGCCCCCGCCATGGAGGGACCACCTCAAAGCCGTGGTCGATGCCGAACGCCGTTTCGACTTGGCGGTCTCGTCCCTGGAGGAAGGACCGACTCGCGAGCGGGTGGGATCCTTGTCCGAGCGCATCGACCGCAGCGTGCGAACGGCGGCGGTGACGGCGCGGCGCGGCGCACTGCTGACCACGCCCGAGCGCGCGGCCCGCAAGGCTGCTCTTTCTGCAGAGCTGGCAGGGCTGGCCCAGCGCCATGACGGTCTCGACGCAGCGACCCTTCGCCATGAGTCGGTCGTCGCCACAGAACTGCGAGCCGTGCGCCGCGCCGACTCCGTCAGCGCCGAGGCACTGGACCAGGTCCGACTGCTGGCGGCGCGCATCGACGATGCGGTGGCCGCCCTGGTGGAGCTGTCCATGGACGCTTCTGATCTCGACCCCTTCGACGGTCAGCGCAGCTCCCTCCCCGCAGTCCTGGATGAGATTGCCGCCCTGCACGCCGGCATGGAGACCAGCGAGGCGGCCATGAAGTCGGTCACCGGTGTCGGAGAGCTGCCACCGGCTGGCCCGGCGGGGCACTCTGCCACGCCCGATGCTCCAGCCACGTCGTAGCATCCCGGGTATGCCCAACTACTTCCGTCGCAGGTGGCGGTACATCATGGCGAAGGCCAGCGGGGACTTCGAGGAGCGCGCCGACCCCAAGATTCAGTTGGAGCAGGCGATCGCCGAGGCCCAGGACCAGCATCGACGCCTCGTCGAGCAGGCCGCCAACGTGGTCGCCAACCAAAAGCAGACCGAGATGCAACTCAACCGGGCCATGGACGAACTTGAGCGGGTGTCCTCCTCGACCCGTCAGGCCCTGCGCATGGCCGCCGACGCGGGGGACCACGGGGACAACCAGAAGGCGACGGAGTACAACCAGACTGCCGAGGCGTTCGCCAACCGCCTGATCGCCACCGAGAACCAGGTCAACGACCTCAAGACCATGAGCCTGCAGACCGCACAAGCAGCCCAGCAGGCCAAAGCCGCGGTCCAGCAGAACTCCACCGCGCTGCAACAGAAGCTGGCTGAGCGACAGAAGCTGATGTCACAGCTGGACCAGGCCAAGATGCAGGAGCAGCTCAACACCGCCATGGGCAGCCTGAGCGCCGCCGCCGACCAGGACACGCCGACGCTCGATCAGGTGCGGCTCAAGATCGAACAGCGTTACGCCCGAGCTCTGGGAACCTCCGAGGTCGGAGGACAGGGGGCGGAGGCGCGGATGCTCGAGGTCCAACAGGCCGCCATGGGCTCGGAAGCCCAAAGCCGCCTGGCCGAGATGCGCCAGTCGATGGGCCTGGGCCCAGGGTCGTCACCGGACCGTTCCCTGGCCTCGGCTTCGGCCGGCGAACTCGGGACCACAACGGCCGCACCCGATCCGGACACGGCCCAGCCGGCGACAGACCGCCCGAAGGAGGCTTGAGCCTCGTTCGGTCAGCGCTCAGCCGCCGGAGACCCCGGATGTCGGTGGCGCGAACTGCTTGCAGCCATCGCTCACCTCGATGACCGTCGGACCGCCCGGGGCATGCCCGGCCCGGAGAGCAACGACAAAGTCGTGCACAGCATGATCCAGGCGCCTCCACCGCGCTGAGTCAAGACGTGCCGCCTTGTCGACACCGTCCTGGGCGGACTGGAGCTGCCGATCGATGGCCGTCCCCGCCATGGGGGTGTGGGCGGACAGGGCACGACCGAGCCCGACGAGTTGATCGCAGGCGCCCCGGGCCGCACCGTCGGCGGCAGGAGAGGACGAGCCGGCGCTCCCGCAACCGATCAGACCCAGCACGACGATGGCCGTCCCGGCTGCTCGCCGGCTCGCCCGCCCAACCCACAGGCGGCGAGATGATCGCTGTCGCCGGAGAGCGACCGGGCTGATCAGGCGTCGGCCTCAGCCGACGACGAATCGTTGTCTCCGTGGTCCCGTTGATGCAGGTACAGGGCCCCCCCGCCGACGGCCAGCGCCGCAGCGCCGACGGCCACGGCGGGCATCGGCAGCTCGGGGGTGGCCGCCGGGGGCCCACCGAAGGGGACCTGGGGCAGGTTGTGGCCGAAGAGCACCTTCTCGTAGGTGCTGTAGGTAGTCGCTCCCACAAAGCCGGTGTTGCCCGTCGAGGGATTGCCGCCGGCCTGAGGGGCATGCGAGTAGGTCATGAGGATCGTCGTCTGGCCCGGACCCGCCCCCGGGTCGACCGAGAAGCTGGCGATCCCATAGGCGTCGGTGGTGTCGGTCCTGGCCGACCACGGGGCGTCCTCCACCGAGTCGGCGGGGTTCTTCATCCAGGTGCCGGCGGAGTTGCGGTAGATCAGGTTGCGCTCGGTGATGACCTTGGCCTGGGGAAGGTTGTCGGCACCGTCGAACCCGTACCTGTTCGACGGCCCGTCGGTCCCCCCGCCGCCGAGGACCAGGTACACGGTGCCCTTCGACGTGTCGAACGCCGGGATGGTCGGATCGGCGGGGTCGGCCAAAGGGCCGGCGCCCGCCACGACGGTCGGCCGGCGGGTCTGCACCGGGGTGCCGGCCGGGGCCTGACCGGGGTTGGGGAAGACGACCTTGGCCTCGTAGCCGGCGTCGTAACCCCGCACCGGGAGTGACCGCTCGTAGTTGTGCTCATGACCGGAGAGCACCAGGTCGACGCCGTAGCGGTCGAACAGGGGGAGCCAGGTCTGGCGCAGGCCGAGGTCCGAACCGTTCCCCGCCGAGGTGGACGACAGGGCGCACTGGTGCATCTGCACGACAATCATGTCCACCGTCGAACCGACCTTGCGGGCTCGCTTGAGCTCGCCCTCCAGCCATTTGGTCTGGCGGTTGCCCCCCGCTCCTGGCGACGCCACCACCGTGTCGTTCGGCCCGCTCGTCAGGGTCCCGGTGTACTCACGGTTGTAGGTGGAGAACCCCGCAGCGATGCTGATGTTGGGGTTGGCGGGCGGGAACGGGTTTGCCTGGTTGAGGGGCGCCAACGCGAAGGAGCCGCCGTCTTGGTAGATGACATCGTCGGCGTCGAGGGCGATGAACAACACGGTGCCCACCTGGAAGCCGTAGAAGTTGCCGGCGTAACCGGGTACTTCATTGTCGGGCAGTGCGTAGCGGGTCTGGAAGTTGCCGTAGCCGTAAGGGCCGTTCCACCCACCGTTGCCGGTGGCGTTGGCCGAGCCGTCCTGGTTGTCGGCTCCGAACTCCTGCTCGTGGTTGCCGAGACAGGGCATCCACGGCCGGCTGGCGGCGGAGCGCTGCACGTTGTTGCCGAAGTCCCGCCACACCCCGGGCTGGTTGTTGGAGTTGACGTTGGCGTAGCACAGGTCGCCGTTGAGCAAGTGGAACAACGGGGCAGCGGCTTCGACGGCGCCGACCGCGTAGAACGCGTTGTCGGACGACAATGCCCAGGTGTGCCCGGAGCTGTTCAGATGCCCCGTGGGCGTGGCCAGGTCGCCGTAGCTGGTGAAGCTGAACGGCGCCCGCCCGACCGGCGCGGTCGTGAACGACGAACCGATCACGCTTCGTGGCGTGGCTCCGTCGCTGATCTCGTAGTAGTAGCGCGTCGACGGCTTCAACCCAGCCAGGGAGGCGTGGTAGTAGTACGTGGTCTGCGTGTTGATCCCGTCGGTGAAGGTCCTGACGGTGATGGGCGCCGCCTTACCGGGGTTGGCCGCGGTGATCGGCCTGTCGGCGAACGCCACCGACGCGTCGGGCTGGGGCACCCCACCGGCCGAGCCCCACGACACGACCACCTCGTGGGCAGGGTGGGCGCCCCACTGCAGGTGGATCTGTTCGGGAGCGGTCGTCGAGGGCAACGGGTAGGTGCCCGACGTGTCGGCCGAAGCCAGCCCGGAGTCGAACCAGAACTCGAGGCCGAGCGCGCTGGCCCCGGCAAGGATTCCCAGGCCCATGCCACCCATCAGGAATCCCCGTCGGGACAGGCCGCCCTCGGCCGGGTCGATCACGGAGCCTCGCGCGTCGTTCATGACTCGGACGGTACGCAGCCGGCGTGAACGCACCGTGGCGACCAGGTGACGGCCTCCCACCGGCCGGGCGAATCGTCTGGGAGGAATTCGGGGTCAGGACGTCCTTTCGTCGTGGCCGCCGAACTCCTTGCGCATGGCCGACAGCACCCGATCGGCGAAGTCACCCTCACCCCGGGAGCTGAAGCGCTCCATCAGTGCTGTGGTCAGCACGTAGGCGGGTACGCCCTCGTCGATCGCCGCCTTGACGGTCCAGCGGCCCTCCCCGGAATCGGAGACCCGCCCGGTGAAGCTGCCCAGGCCGGGCTCCGCGCCCAGGGCGTGAGCGGTGAGGTCGAGCAGCCACGACGAGATGACGCTGCCCCGCCGCCACACCTCGGCCACCGCCGCCGTGTCGATGTCGTAGCGGTAGAATTGCGGATCGGCCAGCGGTGCCGTCTCGGCATCGCCGCCGGCGTGCTCGCCGGCCCCGATGTTGGCCTTGTCCAGGATGGCCAGCCCTTCGGCGTAGGCGGCCATGACGCCATACTCGATCCCGTTGTGGACCATCTTCACGAAGTGGCCGGCGCCGTTGGGACCGCAGTGCAGGTAGCCGTTCTCCGCCGGCGACGGCTGACCGCTGCGACCTTCCGTGCGGGCGGCGGTGTCGACGCCGGGGGCAATGGTGGCGAAGAGCGGATCGAGGTGGTGGACCACGTCCACCTCACCGCCGATCATCAAGCAGTAGCCCCGCTCCAGCCCGAACACGCCGCCACTGGTACCCACGTCAACGTAGTGGATGCTGCGCTCGGCCAGGGCGGCGGCCCGGCGGATGTCGTCGTGGTAGTGGGAGTTGCCGCCGTCGATGATGATGTCGTCGTGGTCCATCGCCGCCCCCAGCGCTTCGACCGTGGAACCGGTGAAGGCGGCGGGCACCATGACCCAAACGGCCCTGGGGGTCTCCAGCTTGGCCACGAAGTCGTCGATGCTCTCCGCCCCGGTGGCGCCCTCGGTGACCAGCATGGCCACCGCCTCGGCGCTCACGTCGTAGACCACACAGGTGTGCCCGGCTCGCTGCAGGCGCCGTACCAGGTTGGCACCCATCCGGCCCAGTCCCACCATGCCGAGTTGCACGCACTGCCTCCTTGTTCCGACGTCGCGACCGCGACCGACAAGGCCATCCTGCCCGGTGGGGGCCCGAGTGACAACCAGAGGGCTCAGTCCGGGGGCGCCGGCGCCCCCAAGGTCCGGACTCCGGCCCTCCCGATGGGCCCGGGGTGGATCCCCGAGGCGGTGGCGGATGGCCCCATCCGGGTGCAGGCGGAGGCGCGCCCTCTCCCGGGCCGGACGGCGGAGAGCCGGGCCACGGCGGTGGCGGTCCCGGGCCGGTGGCGGCGAAGCCCGGCCACGGCGGCGGGGGGCCTCGACGTCGACGGCGGCGCACGACGAGCAGGATGATGACGACCACCAAGGCGGCCACCGCGGCCAGACCGATGGTCACGCCGAAGCCCAGGTTGCGGACCGATGAGGTGACCGACGTGCGGTCCCACGCCGGGTTGCGGGGCCCGAAGAGGGTCACCAGGTCCCCGAAGCGGTAGTGGCGGGCCAACGCTGGCCCCCGGCCGTGCACGGTCAGGTCCAGCTCGTCGAAGTGCTCGTGCAGGTCGTTCCACACGACGCGCGCTGCGGTCTCGGCAGCTCGCTCCGAGGGTGTGGCGTCGACCGTCACGCTGACATCGACGGCGTTGCGACCGGAGGCAACAGCGTTGAGGCCGACCTTGACCGACGAGAAGCCCGCATGCTGCAAACCTGTGGTGGTGGTGACGACCGAACCAATCAGGCCGCAGCCCCCGACGATGACGATCGCTGCGACCAGGGCGGTCATTGCCAAGAGCCGCCGCCTCCACGACCGGTGCCGAGGGCGCGTCACGGCATCAGGACCAGATCGTCTCGGTGGACTACCTCGCGGGGCAGCTCCACCGGCAGGTCGCTGGTGTGGCGGCCGGCCAACTCCTTGAGGCGACCTGACGGATGCCGGCTCAACCCCTTGGCGAACACCGCACCGTCGGGGCCGGCGATCTCCACGGCGTCATCGGCATCGAAGGACCCGGCGACGTCGACGACTCCCGCCGGCAGCAGTGAGACTCCCCGCTCGAGCAGAGCCCGTCGGGCGCCGTGGTCGACGACCACCGTGCCCGAGGAGCCAACAGCGAAGGCGATCCACAGCTTGCGGGCCCCGAGGCGCTGGGCGCGGGGCACGAACACCGTGCCGACGCCAGGAGTGCCGGCGAGCGCCTCGACGACCACCTCCGGTCGGGTGGCCGAGGCGATGACCGCCCGCACCCCGGACCATGCCGCCATGCGCCCGGCCGCCAGCTTGGAGGCCATGCCGCCGCTGCCCCGCGCTGTTCCCGCTCCCCCGGCCAAGGCCTCGAGATCGACGTCGCTCTCCACGATCTGCTCGATGAGCGACGCGGTGGAGTCCACCCGGGGATCGGCGCTCAGCAGGCCGGGCGTGTCGGTGAGCAGGAGCAGCAGGTCGGCGGACAGCAGATGGGCGACCAGGGCGGCCAGGCGGTCGTTGTCGCCGAAGCGGATCTCGTCGTCGGCCACCGCGTCGTTCTCGTTGACGATGGGCACGACCCCCAGGTCGAGCAACACCGAGAGCGTCTGGCGGGCGTGGAGGTACTGGCGGCGATCGACGAAGTCCAGGGGGGCCAGGAGGACCTGCCCACCGATCAGGCCGTGCTCCGAGAGGGCCCGTTCGTAGACGCCCAGCAGGCGACCCTGGCCCACGGCGGACACGGCCTGGAGGACGGCGAGATCGCTCGGCCGGCACTCACCCATGCCCAGCACGGGCAGGCCGGCGGCGATGGCCCCGCTGGAGACGACCACCACCCGGGCGCCGGTGTCACGGACCCGTGCCACCTGGGCGCACAACGTGGCGATGGCCGCCTGATTGATCAGGCCATGGTCGTCGGTGATCGACGACGTGCCGATCTTGACGACGACGCTGCGCACGGCCATGGGACCAGTCTGCCAGCGGGAGCGGGCCCCCTGTTGGGCTGCGGCCGTCAGTTGGGCTGCGGCCGTCAGTTGGGCTGATAGTCGAACTCGAAGGTGGCAATGCGCACCCGGTCGCCCTCCATCGCCCCGGCCCGCAGCAGGGCCCGGTCCACCCCCATGCTCCGCAACCGGCCCTGGGCATAGGCCAGGGCATCGATGTTGGACAGGTCCGAGAGAGCCACGGCCCGTTCTGCGGGCCGGCCCCTGACCACCCAGGCACCGTCGGCGCCGCGCTCAACCACGACCCCGGCGGGAGCCGGGCGGTGCACCACGAAGCTGTGGGGACGGTCCTGCTCGGTGCGTGCCGCGGCCACCTCTTGGGCCATGCGCCCGAGCAGAGGGCGGATGCCCTCCCCGGTCAGCGCAGACACCGTGGGCCCATCCCACGTCGCGGTTGCCGCGTCGGCCTTCGACCCGACGACGATCCGGCGTCTGGTGGACAGCTCGTGGCGGTAGCGGGTCAGCTCACCGAGGAGGATCTCCTCCTGCTCGGCCGGCGTCCGCCCATCGGTGGGAGCCAGGTCGACCAGCACCACCAGCACCCGGGCCCGCTCGATGTGGCGGAGGAAGTGATGGCCCAGGCCCTTGCCCTCGCTCGCCCCTTCGATCAGGCCCGGGATGTCGGCCACCACCATCTCGTGCTCGTCGAGGCGAACGACGCCCAGGTGGGGAACCAGGGTGGTGAAGGGATAGTCGGCGATCTTGGGCCGGGCGGCCGAGATGCGCGAGATCAGGGTGCTCTTGCCGGCGTTGGGGAAGCCCACCAGGGCCACGTCGGCCATCAGCTTCAGCTCGAGGTTGAGCCAGCGGTCCTCGCCCTTCTCGGCCTGCTCTGCGAATGCCGGAGCGCGGCGGCGGTTGGACAGGAACCGGGCGTTGCCCCGACCGCCCTGGCCCCGGCGCGCCGCCAGCCAACGGTCGCCCACGTTCGAGAGGTCGGCCAGGATCTCACCCTCCAGGCTGCGCACCACCGTGCCCTCCGGCACCGTCACGTCCAGGTCGACGCCGGCCTTGCCGTGGCGCCCCTTGCCCATCCCGTGCACCCCGCTGGACGCCTGGTGGTGCGGATGGTTGCCGAACGTGTAGAGCGAGGCGACGTTGCGATCGGCGACGAGCCAGACATCGCCCCCGTTGCCACCGTCGCCGCCATCCGGTCCCCCCTTGGCGACATGCGCCTCCCGGCGGAACGAGACCGAGCCGGCGCCGCCATCGCCCGCCTTGACATGGACCTGGGCCTGATCGACGAAGTTGGACATGCTGCGATGGCTACGGCGGCGCTGCGCTCGGCCCGGTGGCCGGCGGCCGCCTCAGGCCGGAGAGCTGACCGGCTGACCCGTGGCCGCGCCGTCGGTCAGGATGTCGACCAGCTTGCGCCCCTTGCGCGACCCGAACTTGACGTGACCGTCGGTGAGCGCGAAGAGCGTGTCGTCCTTGCCGATGCCCACGTTCTCGCCGGGATGGAAGTGGGTGCCGCGCTGGCGGACGATGATGGATCCCGCGGTCACCGCCGTGCCGTCGTAGGCCTTGACACCCAGGCGCTGGGCATTGGAGTCACGCCCGTTTCGAGTGGAGCCGCCACCCTTGGTCTTGGACATCTGTCATCCCTCTCGGCTGATGCCGGTGATCTCGATGGTCGTGTAGCGCTGCCGGTGGCCCCAGGCCTTGCGGCCCCGGGTCTTGGGCTTGTAGGTGAAGCCCCGGACCTTGGGGCCCTTGACCTCACCGATCACCCGAGCGGAGACCCGGGCGCCGGACAGGACGTCGGGTGCAGCGATGACGGTGGGGCCGTCGACGACGAGGAGGGGTCGGAAGCTGACCTCGGCACCCTCGTCGGCCCCGAGGAGCTCGACGGCCAGGGTCTGGCCCTCTTCCACGCGCTCCTGCTTGCCACCGGTCTTGATCACTGCGTACACAAGAGGAAGATCATACACAGGCGCCGCTTCCTCCCAGGCGGCGCGTCCCTCCTCAGAGCTGGCCCAAGCTCACAGCAGCGTTTCGTCGATGATGATCCCGCGACCCCCACAGGTAGGGCAGGTGTTGGAGAACGCCTCGACGAGGCCCTCGGAGATGCGCTTGCGGGTCATCTCCACCAGACCCAGCTCCGAGATGTCAAAGACCTGGGTCCTGGTCTTGTCGCGGGCCAGGCCGGCCCGGAAGACCTTGATGACCTCGGCCCGGTTGGCGGCGATCTCCATGTCGATGAAGTCGATGACGATGATCCCGCCGATGTCGCGCAGTCGGAGCTGGTGGGCGATCTCCTCCGCAGCCTCCAAGTTGTTGCGGTAGACCGTCTCCTCCAGGTTGGATCGCCCGACGTTCTTGCCGGTGTTAACGTCGATGACGGTGAGCGCCTCGGTGCGCTCAACGATCAGCGAGCCGCCGGAGGGCAACCACACCTTGCGGTCCAAAGCCTTGTGGATCTGCTCGTGCACATGGTTGCGCTCGAATACGGGCAGGGGGTCGTCGCTGGCCGAGGCCAGCTCCACCCTGTCGGCCAGCTCCGGGCTGATGCTGGCCACGTAGCCCTTCACCTCGTGGTAGAGGGCCTCGTTGTCGATGATCACCCCCCGGTAGTTCCGGTTGAACTCCTCGCGGATGACCCGGACGGCGAGGTCCGGCTCCTTGTAGACCAGCCCGGCGCCCCTGGCGGTGCCCGCCAACGCCTCGATCTGGCGCCACTGGTCCATCAGGCGGGCCACATCGCGGCTGAGCTCGTCGGGAGTGGCACCCTCGGCTGCGGTACGGACGATGAGGCCGTGGCCCTCGGGCCGGACCCGGTCGAGGATCCGCCGAAGCCGCTTGCGCTCGTCGTCGGCCAACCGCTTGGAGATGCCGTAGGTGTCGCTGTTGGGGACCAGCACCACGAAGCGTCCCGCCAGGGACACCTCCTGGGTCAGCCGCGCCCCCTTCGCGCCGATGGGGTTCTTGGTCACCTGGCAGACGAGGGTCTGGCCGGGACTCAGCAGCTGCTCGATGCGGGCGTTCCTGGCGGCACCCGAGAGGTGGCCGCGGGTGGGCTTCGCCTTCCCGTCGCCCTTCTTGGTGGACAAATCCGTGTCGGGACCGTCGAGGTCGTCGCCGTCATGGCGGACATCACCGCGGTACAGCACGGCGTTCTTCGGGGTGCCGATGTCGACGAACGCCGCTTCCATCCCGGGCAGGACGTTCTTGACCCGACCGACGTAGATGTTGCCGTCGATCTGGTTGGCGTCGTCGGTGGGACGCGACACGTAATGCTCGACCAGGTTGCGCCCCTCCAACACGGCGATCTGGGTGGCCTGGGGAGCGACATGGACGATCATGAGGTAGCGACCGACGGGGCGACCCTTGCGCTCGCGGCCCCGACGTCGTTCCAGGGTCTCAGCGTCCACCTCCGCTGGTT
>JALYZO010000171.1 GCA_030945745.1 Actinomycetota bacterium | reverse complement strand
CGTCGACGGGATCATCGTCGACCACTCTGTCCACCAGGGCAACCCGCCCGACGCCCCCCTGCTCGCCCCCGCCATCGCCCGGATCAAGAAGCTGACCGGCCGGGCCCCCCGGGCGGTCACCGCCGATCGGGGATACGGGGAGGCCAAGATCGACGAGGCGCTCGCCGGTCTCGGCGTCAAAAACGTGGTCATCCCCCGCAAAGGAAAGCCCTCCGCCACCCGCCGGGCCGTCGAGCATCGCCGCGGTTTCGTCCGCCTGGTCAAGTGGCGGACCGGCTCAGAGGGCCGCATCTCGTATCTGAAGCGCCGTTGGGGCTGGGACCGCACCCTCCTCGACGGTCTCGGCGGGGCGGCCACCTGGTGCGGACTGGGCGTCCTCGCCCACAACAGCGTCAAGATCGCTGCTCTCATCTACACCGACGACCGCCCGGCCGCCCCCGCCGCCGGTCTCCCCGACCCCGTGCGTTACGTTGCCGTTACGAAACGGCGGACCTCGACCAGTCCTGACCCGCCGCCCGGGCCGATACCACCCGACGCTGCCGCCGCCTGATCCCGCCCCGCCGGCTTCGACGCGTCCCCACGGGCCCGAACAGCCCGAACCGGGGCGCAGAGAAGCCGAAAAGGCGGGGATCGGGGCGCATGAGGCCCCACTGTCCGACAATCGAATCAACCCACGCCACGACCCGATCGAGTTCTTCGGGAGGAAGGAGCTACGGGATCGAGTGGAGACCATCAGCCCGCAAGCAGGTCCGCAGACTTGACGTCTCCGCCCGGCGGCGAGTGCTCGAGGCGATCGACAACCTGAGCCAAGAACCGCGGCCGGCCGGATCGGTGACCTTGACCGGGTCTCCGGGCTGGCGTCGCATTCGTATCGGTGGCTACCGGGTGGTGTACGAAGTCCAGGAGGACATTCTCGTCGTGCTCATTCTGCGGGTCGGCTCCCGTGGTGGCATCTACCAGCACCTCGACGAATAGCACCGGACCGCCCGCAAGACGTTCCCCACCGGGCGGACGGCCACCTGTCACTCCTGGCCGGGCACGATGCGCGACGAAGCCATGTCAGCGAGGGGATAGACGTCGAAATGAGAGAAGTTGTAGACGGGGAGCTGAGCCAGGAGCATCTCGAGTTCTTCGTTGGACTCCACGTCGAAGATCCACGCCCCGCCGTGGTAGCCCACTATGTGGTAGCGCCCGATGACCTTGCCGGACTCCTCCAGCGGCTTGGCCACGTCGGGCATCCGCAAGACGGTCTTCGCCATCTCCATCGACACCCTCGAGATCTCCATCTTCCACACGACCAGGAACTTCATCTCGACCTCCTCGCTACCATTGGGGCCCCTTCGACCAAGGTAGAGCGTCAGGCTGGGAAGAGTCGTTGGAAGCTGTCCGTGGTGTGATCAGGTTGCCCCCAACAAGAACCCCCCCGATCTCCGTAGCGAACGTGCCGCCAAGCTGTGCTCGTTGGGTGTAGCGAGGGACTCGGCGGGGCTTGGTTCAGGTCCCGGCTAGCTCGCGCAGGTCCACGACGCTGCCGTTGTCGAGGCCGCGCTCGAGCACACCCCATATTTTGCGAGCGATGTCGTCAGGGTCGCTGAGCTTGTTCGCCTTGTGGACGTCCACGAACTTGCGGCGCTCCGGGAAGTCCTCCTCGTCGGTACTGCGGAGCTGGGCCTGCATTCCTGTATCGACCGTCCCGGGGGCCACCGAGAGCACCTGGATACCGCCGCGGCGGGACTGCTCGGCACCGACGTTGCGGCACCACTGGTCCACGGCAGCCTTGCCGGCCCCGTACGACGACCAGCCCGGGTACACGCTGTGGGCAGCCCCGGAGCTCAGCATGATCAGGTGGCGGCGGGCATCGACCTTCCGGGCGGCGGCCAGGAAGAGGCCGCCGAGGATCTGGGGAACAGCGCTGTTCAACACGACGTTGGCGCTGTAGGCGGTGGTGTCGACCTCGCCAGCGAATCCGATCGGCTGGACGGTCCCTGCGGCATGGACGAACACCACTCGCTCCCCCGAGAAGCCTTCGAACTCCTCTCGAAACGACGACGCCACCCTCGGCCATGCCGAGGGTTCCACCAGGTCGGCGTCGAGGTGTTCCGTCCCGGAGGCCGCTCGGCGACTGATGTTGATCACCCGGGCATCCTCCCAAGGGACCGTGCGGGCCAGCGCCTGCCCGATCCCGCTCGATGCCCCAGAGATCCACACCAGGCAAGCAGCCATGCGCGCGAGGTTATCGGACGGCGCGCTCAAGGCGGTCAGGCTGGACTGGCTCACCGTAACTACTCCGGCCGTGGCTGGGTCTAAGAAGTATCCCCCGGGTTCTTTCGGCCTGTGACGATGATCCGTGCAGGATCCTGAACACTCGTCCGTTCACCGGCCCCTTCGGGGGGTCGTAGCTCACCCGCCACGGCCCTCTGCTTGTGGCTCCGGCACCCGACCAGTATCAGAACCGGGTGACACGGGCACGCCAGTCCCTCAGGCAACCAGACCGTGGGGGCAACGAGGGGCGAGGTCCTCGACGACAGCCAGGCCTGGCCTACTGCACCTTTCGGGTTTAACTGGCTCTACCCGGAGAGGGCCAGTGGCCGGCTTGTTTCTTTAGACGACCCCCAGACCACACTGGGTAACGCTTCCGCCAGATGCCCACCGGGGGCTCACTCATGCGTCGGCGGCGTCAGAGCAGCCCGGCGAGCACGAGCATGACCGCCACGGCGCCATAGAGCCACCAGCGGAGCCGGGAGCGGTTGACCTTCCAGACCTCTTGCCGTGTGGACACCTTGAGCGTGCGCTCAATGCCGAACTGGTAGTGGTCGACGCGGCGCCGGAACTGGCGAATCGCGTCGGGCCTCACCACGTCGGTCTCGCGGAGGGCCGACACGTAGGCCTGGAACAGGCCTTCGAGATCTCGGATGCGGGTGGCGACCCGCCGGAACCGAACCCAGTTGGCCCCGTCCAGGTACCACAGGGCGACGACGACAGGGATGGCCGCCCACACGACCTACGGCTGGTGGCCACCGAGTGCGACTCCGGTGAAGATGCTGGCGACGGTCAAGGTCGAGGCAAAGAGGGCGTCGCCGATGGACAGAGGTCGTTGCAGCAGCGCCCGTGACGCGTCGAGGTCGCCCGAGGCCGTGGCCATGACGTCGTCGGCAAAGGGCAGCTCGGGTAACGGGGGCATGGCATCGGCCGACTCAGTCGGCAGCTGGCTCCGCAGGGACGATCCGGCGAGCGATGGGCAGGTAGGCCACTCGTGCATCCGAGGCTGCCGAGGCGAGGTCGTGATGATGCTCACTGTGGCCCAGGCGCTCACCAGGAGGAGCCAGTCGGGGAACAGGTTGACGAAGAACCCGCCATCGTTGTCGACGTCGCCGTCGGCATGGTAACCGGCGGTGCGCACCACCTCACACAGCTACTCAAAGCTGTACAGCAGGTGCTGGAGGGGCTCGCGCTCGTCGCCATCCTCGAGGGTGCGCCGCTCGTCGATCAGCTGATCCTCCGACCCACGGTTGAGGCCGACGACTGGGGTCGGCAGCTGGGCCACAGAAAGAGACTCGAGGGTACCTTCCACGAGGATGACGAGCGGATGGCTGCCGTGCACGGTTCGATCACCCTCCGGGAGGGTCCCGGCCGTGCACGCGCGGGCGAACTCGGCGACGACGCCGAACGAGTCGAGGGTCACTCCTCCCTGCTCGGGCTCAGGGCTCACATGATGCCGATCTGCTCCACTGCCTCGACCAGCCGGCGCACGTCGTCGGTGCCGATCTGAACCTCGGGTAGTCCGTTCCCCGTACGTCCCCGCGCCCGCTCGTAGTAGGGCCGCAGCTGTTTCAATGCCTCGAGCTCGCCCCGCAGGTCGGGCCGCAGCTCAGCGTAGCGATCGAAGGCCCGCCGCCAGCTGTACTCGTGCACTCCCTGCTGCAACAACTGGGCGATCACCACGGAACGGGCGATCGCCCACAGGTGCGACAAGACGGTAACGGGGCTGAGCCGGAACCGTTCGAGCCGCGAGAACGGTTCGAGGTGCTGAAGGCGGTAACGTACCTCGGCGGCCAGGGCGTCGTGGTCGGTCGATGCCTCGGCCAGCCGGGCCCGCAGAGGCGGCCAGGCAGGCGATTGGCGCAGAATCCGCCCCTCGTCGACCAAAGGGGCGATGAACGACGGGCGCTCCTGGACCTCATCGAGCAGGCTGGCGACGGTCCGCACGGACGGCACGACCAGCTGGTCCCGATCGGAACAGATGGCCTGGTCGAGCGCGGCCGCCGCTCCCCGGTCCTCGACGACCACCATCACATCCAGGTCACTGCGCTCGTCGTCGTCGCCCCGGGCGATCGACCCAAAGAGGAGCACAGTCACGACATCGGCGACCGGGAGGTCCTCCAGCCACGACAGGTCGGCGACGGACGGCGGTGATGATCCGTCGACTTGCTCGGCGCTCGTCACGAGCCAACGGTAGCGCCAGCCCTGCGACTCACCTGCGATCGAGACATTGACCGCTACTGTCGTGCGAACTCAGGCAACCTCGGCGGAACGGTCGACATGCTTGACGCCGACGGTCCCGCCCTCGGCCGCCCCGTGCGGGCCGCGGATATTGCCCGTGGCCGGGGTGGCGCCGGGGCGGGTGTTCGGGTGGAGGGGTCGGCGGTGGAGACCGATTTTGGCACCTCGGCCGCCACTGGACGCAGAGCGGCCAGCGGGGTCTTGTGCTCTCATTGAACATGAGACACCTCGGTGAGCGCAAAACTGAGGCTCCAGCACCGTCGTTGGACCGCACAACTCACGGTCAGCAAACTCAGCAACACCCAGGTCACGCTCAGAAGTCCCGTCTACCGGGACAGAATAATGGCCAGAGAGCTACGGATAACTATCGTTCTCTCCTGTCCGCGGAGGGAGCGCTATTTCCCGACGTTGGACGTCTGTCCCGGGCCGAGATTCGAGCGAGCCGGTGCGTTACTCAAACCAGGTGTCGGCGAGCCCCGGTCACAGGTAGTCGTAGTTCTCTCCGGTCCGGGGAGGGAGCGCTATTTCCCGACGTTGGACGTGTGTCTCGGGCCGAGGTTCGAGCCGGTGCGTTACTCAAACCAGGTCGGCGAGCCCAGCCCCGGTCACAGGTAGTCGTAGTTTTCTAGAGCCGGAGCGCCGTTGCCTCCAGGCGTGGACGGGAGGGGACAGATCCGGTCGGTGGCCACAACTGCGGTAAGGTTCTGGTGGTGGCGTGTCCACAGCTGACGGTCGGGTCGGCGGCCCCGACCGACGCCGAGCTGTACGACCCGCGCCGTGGTACCTGGAGCCCGACCGGGGCAACCCAGTTCGACCGGGGCCATCCGGTCGCCGTGTTGTTGCGGACCGGCAGAGTGCTGGTGACGGGCCTCGTGTCCGGCCGAGGCAATGGTGCTACACCCGGCGAGCTCTACGACTCGGCGAGGGGCACCTGGTCGCCAACCGGCAACGCCGAACCGGTCCCCAACAGCGACAGCCCTGCGACGGTGTTGGCCGATGGCAGAGTGCTGGTGGTCGAGCCGGCCCCGTTCGGCGGATCGATGATCTACGATCCGGTTGCCCGCCCGGATCCGGCGAACCCTTCGGTCAAGGGTGGCACGTGGGTGAGAGCAGCACCGATCCTTGGTGGCGGAGCGGCCACTGCCACCCGCCTGCGTGACGGCAAAGTCATGGTGACGGGAGGCAAAGCGTTCCCGGCGGTTCTGCGCAGCACCGCGTCCTCGCCCCGTCTCAGTACGGTCGCCGAGCTCTACAACGAAAAGACCGGCAGCTGGTCCTTCGCTGCGACCACGACAGGCGGCCGTCGCGACTTTGCGGTGAGCCCCGAGGGCGGACCGAGCGGGTTCACCGCCACTCTGCTCAAAGACGGCACCGTGCTGGTGGTCGGAGGAAGCGTCAAAGTCGACGCCAGTCCCAGCATGAGAGATGCAGGCACCGTCGGGCCCTCCGACCCGGCAAACTACGGACCTTCCGCCGAGCTGTTCACGCCGGGCGACAACGACGGGTCAGGGTCCAACCGGCCGGCCCTCCTCGCCAGCGTGGCCCCAGTGGCGGTGGTGGTTGTCGCAGTGGCCGTGATCGCACGGCGACGCAGACAGTCCCGGCCACGCTGACCGGCAGGCCCCGGCATGCGAACGACAGGCGTTTCTGCCGCACCCTTTCAGTTTCAGACTGCTCAGCTCTTGCAGGTTCGTCCGAAGCTGTTGAGGTCCTTTTGGATCTCGGTGACGATCGGGTCGAGCGCCGGTCCCATGCCGCCCGTGACGATTTCGTCGATGGCCTGGTGGAGCCCCTCGGTCAAATGAGCGAGTCTCGGCCGCACCGAGGCCGGGCCGGAGCGGGCCGCGTCGGCGATCTCCGTTTTTGCCTGGTTGAGCGTGACGCCCAAGCCCATGTCGTCGGTGGTGGCCTTGGCACGCTGCTCCAGCCCGGCGTTGATGGTGCGTTCCCCGGAGCAGAACGACGCCTTGCTCCTGCCCGTGAGGACACCGGAGGCGGCGCTGTCACAGGCCGCCAACCCGTAGGAGACCGCCAGCAAGATAAACACGGCAGCGGCCCACGGGCGCCGTGTCCGTGTCATCGGCGAAATGCTACGTGCCGGGAGAGCGGGGCCGCCACCCAAACGATGAAGAGCTCGCAATGTGATTGCGGGACGGCGAAAGGACATCGGTCATACTGCAAAACGCATCTACGTGATTCACCTATAGAGGAGAGCTCAGGCACTGTGTTGGGATTGTCCCGTTCGGGCTGTTTCGTTTGCTTTTTGGCCTCGCAGGTACTAACCTGGACAAGTTGCTCAAAAGCGCCAGGCGTGAGTGCGTAAGAGCCTTCGGCAGCTTTCCCTTGTCGACGCGCCGGCGCGTGGAGCAGCGCCATCACCAGCCCTTAGGAGGCAGGATGACCCGTCACGATCGAAACTTGAAAGGTGGCCGTTTGCCGCGCTGGCGCGCTCTGCGAGTTCTGACCAGCGCCGCAGTCACTGGCGCGGCGATGACCACAGCTACAGTTACCGCGCTGGCGTTGACCGGTTCGCCGGCTAGTGCCAACCCGACGCCGCCCACCCCACCTGGTTCGCCGGCGGCCATCAAGTCGCCGAGCCCGCAGGCGAAGGGCCGTTGGGGGGAGCGCACGGTCGCCGCCGGTGCCCACCTCACGACGGGCTCTACGAAGAACGACGTGTGGGTGGCCGACCCGTACGCCACGGACACCCAGGCCGAGGCCGGTACGGTCTACGCGGTCGCTGGGTCGAGCCTGATCACGAACAGCGGCGGCACCCAGACCGCTCCGACGGTGCTCTACACGATCCATCCGCCGACACCGGCCATCAACGGCCACTTCGGTTTCGTGATCTCCAACATCGGTGACGTCAACGGCGACGGTGTGCCGGATCTGGCTGTCGGCGAGGACGCCCAAGACAACCCGACCCCTCCGACAGGCCGTAGTTACATCGGCACGGGTCATGTTTACGTGTACAGCGGCATCAACGGGACCTCTCTCTACACGATCACCGCCCCGACTGGCGTGGTGAGTGGTGACCGCTTCGGGTCTCGGATCGGCAACGCCGGCGACATCTACAAGACCAACAAGGGCTTCGTCGGTACCGGCACGCCGCCGATCACCGGTGACATGAAGTCCGAGATCATCATCGGCGCATCGGCGAGCAAGGATGGGACCACGAACCCGGGGGTGGGCAAGGCCTACATCTTCAACGGCGACCCGGGCTCCTATTCTGGGACACCCAAGACGGGCAACACTCCGGTGCGCACCCTGAGCAACCCTGCCAAGGGCCAGGTCTGCAGCTCTACGAGTTCGTGTGGCAATTACGGCCTGTCGGTGCAAGGTCCGGGCGACACCAACGGTGACGGCGTGCCCGACCAGCTGGTCGGTGCCCCCACCTACAACGACACCGTGGGAGGCCATACCAGTCAGGGCCGGATGTATATCATCAGCGGCAAGGACGGCACCGTCCTGCAGACCATCGATGACCCCACCCCCCAACAGGGCGCCTATTTCGGGTTCCAAGATGTCACCCCGAACTCGCCCGGCGACGTCAACACCGACACCAAGCCTGACGTCTACGGGGAAGGCTGGTTGCAGACAGGGACGATCGGCACGGGTCAGGGCGAGGCGTGGGTCTTCAACGGGGCGACTGGAGCCATGCTCTACGCTCTCAACGACCCTCATGCCACGCCGAGCGGCAATAGCCGGCAGTTCGGCTGGTCGATGACCGCAACGACCGACGGGAACGCCACCACTCCGGCTCTCTTGGTCGGCGCTTCCCCGCACGGTGCTGCTAGCACCGACGAGGACGGAGGAGCCTACGTGTTCGGTTCGGCATCGTCGGGGACTCGGCCGTTGTTGGAGGATCTGCCGTTGCCGTCGTACTACCAGCAGAGCAGTGCCTCCGATGCAGGGCCCAACTTGGGTTGGACCGTCGCGGCCCCCGGTGACCTCGACGGCAGCGGCTATCAGACCTACCTGGCCGGAGCTCCCTTCTGGAACAGTGCGACGAACGTAGACGAGGGGCTCGTATTCGCCTTCTACCACAATGCGACCACCGGTTATGCACCTGCATACTGCACGCCTCTTTCCAACGGCGGCTACGACACGACCGGTACCTGCTAGAGGTCAGTTTTGATTTGTGACACCGCAATCAGCCAGCCGGGACCCGCCAAACAGGCCCCGGCTGGCTGATCGCAATTGACAGCTTCTTCGGGAGACCAGGAACGGTGTTGCTTGTCGGGCGGGACCTTTCTGGCCACTTCGGGGTATCGACGATTGAGATTGAAGCGGGGATATTGAGTGAGCATCCGCAGGACGGCGATGGTGATGGTCGCGCAGTTGCGGACAGGATCACGACCAAATGTTCGGTTCCACCATCACATCGAAGGGGATTCACCATGAACGCACGCTGGCGATCTGCGAAGCTCGGCTGGCCTCTGACGGTGTTGCTAGCGGTAGCTACCGTCCTCGGTGCAGCGCCGGGTTCCGCCTCCGCGGCGCCGGGTTTCGCGTCAGCGGTGCCGGGTTCGGGCTTCATCAACACCGTGGCGGGCAGCAAAAATAACTCAGGTTTCGCCGGCAACGGCGGTCCTGCCACGAGTGCGGCGTTCTCCAACGTGGTCGGTGTGGCCGTGGACGCCGGTGGGAACGTGTTCATAGCGGACGGCTTCAACAACGACGTCCGTAGGGTCGACGCCGCAACCCATGTCGTTCAGACGGTCGCCGGCAACGAGACCTTGGGCGCCGGGTTCAGCGGCGACGGCATGGCAGCCACCTCAGCTCAACTGAATGGTCCGAACGGTGTGGCTGTCGACGCGGCCGGGAACCTGTTCATCGCCGACACCGGCAACAATGTCATCCGCGAGGTCGACGCTGGAACCCAGATCATTCACACCGTCGCGGGAGACAACTCGTTGGGTGCCGGTTTCAGCGGCGATGGCATGGCGGCCAGCTCAGCGCAGCTGAATGGCCCGTTCGATGTCACCGTCGACGCTGCCGGGAACTTGTTCATCACGGACTCGAACAACAACGTCGTCCGCAAGGTCGACGCTACGACCAAAGTCATCCACACCATCGCCGGCAACAACTCGTTGGGCGCCGGTTTCAGCGGTGACGGCATGGCGGCCACCGCAGCTCAGCTGAACTTTCCTGCCGGCGTCACTGTTGACAGCGCCAGGAATGTGTTCATCGCCGACGGGTCGAACAACCGGATCCGTAAGGTCGATGCTACGACTCAGACCATCACCACCGTGGCGGGTGGGGGAACCACGTTGGGCGACGGTGGCAATGCCACATCCGCCCAGCTTAACCTTCCGCTCGGCATAGCTCTTGACGGTGCCGGCAGCCTGTTCATCGCGGACTATTTGAACAACCGGATCCGCGAGGTGCAAGCTGCCACCGGCGTCATCTCGACCGTAGCGGGCAACGGCACCGCAGGTTTTAGCGGAGACGGCGGTCCTGCGACCCAGGCGAAGATCGACAGCCCCTACGACGTGGCCGTGGACGCCAGCGGTGACATCTTTGTCGCCGACAACGGCAATAACAGTGTTCGCGAAGTGTTCCCGCCGACTGGTGTGGTCCCTGCGGTGAGCGGTGTCGCTCCCTCTGAGGGTCCGCTTCCTGGCGGGACCCCCGTGACGATCTCCGGCACCGGTTTCGACACCAGGGCGGGGGCCACGTTCGTTCGATTCGGGTCTACTCCGTCCACCGGTCCCGTCACCTGCTCGTCGCCGACGAGTTGCACCGCCAGTTCGCCCGCAGGGACCGGGCCCGGGCCTGTGGATGTCACGGTGTCCACGCCCGGGGGTACGAGCGCGATCTCAAACACCGACACGTTCACCTACACGGTGCCGGCCCCCGTGGTGACCTCCGTCAGCCCGATGTCGGGGCCCGGGGAAGGTTCCACCACGGTGACGATCACCGGCACGGACCTGAAGGGGGCCACCGCCGTCCATTTCGGCGCCAACGCGGTGACCCAGGTAAACCTGCAGTCGTGTAGCGCCACGACCTGCACGGTCGCGTCGCCGCCCGGCGCCGGTGTCGTCGATGTCACGGTGACCACACCGGGCGGTACCAGCGCCACCGGTCCGGCCGACAAGTTCGCGTATGTGCCGACAGTGAGCGCGCTCTCCCCGACCGGTGGCCCGCCCGCCGGGGGCACGACGGTCACGGTTACCGGCGCAGGTTTCCTCACCGCGCCAGGTGCTACCACGATCGCCTTCGGCTCCACTGCGGCGACCGGCGTCTCGTGTGCCAGCACCACCACGTGTACGGCGACCAGCCCGGCTGGTACTGTCAACACCGCTGTTGATGTCACGGTGACCACCGCCGGGGGGACCAGCGCCACCAGTCCGGCCGACAAGTTCGCCTACCTACCCGTGCCCACGGTGTCCTCGGTTACCCCGGCGGGCGGCTCGGCCGCTGGGGGGACGACCGTGAGCATCACCGGCACCGGTTTTCCCACCGGCCAGGGAGCGACGAGAGTCGACTTCGGTGGGATCCGGGCGTCAGGGGTGACGTGTAGCACTACGACGAGTTGCACCGCGACCAGCCCGGTCGGTTCCGCGGGGACAGTCGATGTGACGGTGACGACCGCCGGGGGGATCAGCCCCGTGAGCCCGGGTGACAAGTTCACGTTCACCACTTCGGGTACACCTCCGACGATCCTTGTGGTCGGTGCCGGCTGCACCTTGGCCGACGCGGTGGCGGAGGCGAACACCGGTGCCGCGCCTGCTGGTTCGGGTTGCACGCCGCCCACCGGCAACGGGCCGTGGGTGATCAAGGCGCCGACCGGCGGGTCGACGCTGACCCAGGTGGCCAGCGGGTTCAACGGGCGCGACGGGCTGGCCCCAATCATCGCCGATGTGACCGTGGAGAGCGCTACACCGGGCACGCTGGCCCCGATAACCGCCGCCCCGGCGGCGAGGGCGCCGACGTTTCGGATCTTCGACGTGGAGCCGACCGGCAACCTGCATTTGCTCGATGTGAAGCTCTCCGGCGGGGCGGCAACGGGCGGCAACGGTGCTGATGGTGGTGCCGGTGGGGCCGGTCTGGGCGGGGCGATCTTCTCGAACGGTGGCACGGTCAGCGTCGTCGACTCGCAACTTTCGGCCAACAAGTCGGTCGGTGGTGCCGGCAGCACCTTTGTCACCGGCACGTTCGGTGGCGGCGGCGGCGGCCTCGGCGGCGCCGGGGACCCGGGTGGCTCCGGCTTCGCCGGAGGCGGCGGCGGGAGCGGCAGCAACGCGCCCGGGACGATCGGCGGCGACCAGGCCTTCCC
>JALYZO010000155.1 GCA_030945745.1 Actinomycetota bacterium | reverse complement strand
GTCGAGGGCTCGGATCGCGGCCCTCACCTTCTCCGTGAGCTCGGCCGCTTGTGTGCCTGGGCGGCGACGAGGTAGTGGCTGTTGTCGTCACGCAAAGTCCGTCGCCCCGGGGAGATCCTCAAGCGTGGCGATGATGGGCTCCAGCGCGGCGATGTCGCGGTTGTTGCGCTCGGCCCACTTCTCCCGACCCTCCTCGACGCACTGGTCCCGGATCGCCCTGGCCCGATCGCGCTGGCCGCGCAGCACCGGCAGGAAGGTCACGTCCGAGGCGAACTGGCTGCAGCCGTAGCAGAAGTTCGGATGGATGCAGTCGGTCTGCAGCGGCCGGGCGCAGTAGCCGTTGGCAAGCGTCTGGCGGGCCCGCTTGAGGCGGTCGTTCAGGCGCATCCCCTCTGTCATCGGCGAGTCGGGCTTGTAGACGACGACTTTGCCTTCCGAAGTGACCCGCTCGCGGTACTTGTCGAAGGCCTGCTTGAGCGTCTTGTCGTGCATGGCTGCGTAGCGGCGGGTCATCGATGGCGACTCGTGGCCCAGGAACCGCTGGATCACGCACTCGGGGACGTCCTCGTTGATCATGCGCGTGGCGATCGTGTGCCGGAACCGGTGCGACGTGAGCTGGATGAAGGGCGCCTCTGCTCCCGGTGGGGCGTCGGGTGGGAGCGGCTCCCTGAGGTCCAGCTGCTTAGCCCATCTGGCCAGGAGCGACCGGAGCGTCCCGTAGGGCAGGCCATAGACGGCCGTCGGGTTGCACCGTGTCCTGGGGAAGAGCCACTTCGATCCGCCGGGCCACCTACGCAGCACCGCAGCCTGTTGGTCGCGGATGGCCGCGGCCGTCGGCGGGTCGAGCGGGATCATGTGCTCCTTGGACTCCTTGCCGGCGAAGTACCGCAGGTAGGGCTCGCCGTCGGGGCCCTCCACCAGGGAGTTGAAGTCGAGGGTGCACGCCTCGGAGGCGCGTCTGCCGGTGCCGATCAGGACCCGGATGAAGTTGTGGCACCACGGGGGGAGCAGGGCCAGGCTCTCGGGGGCCTCCAGCACCGCCATCACGGGCTCGGAAAGGAAGCGGGGGACGGCACCCTTCGGTCGTGGGAAGTCGTTGAGGCGGACGGTGGCGTTCGCCTGGAGGTCAAGCAGCTCCTGCTCACGGGCGTTGCGTAGGAACAGTCTGACGGTGCCTAGGCGCGACGCCCGCTGCTGGTCGCTGGCATGGGCGTTGAGGTGGGAGACGTAAGCCTCGATCTCCCGGCGTGAGATGTCGCCTGACGACGTCACCGACGTGTGGTGGTGGAGGAACAGCGCGAAGTCGATCAGGCCCTTGGAGTCCCGGTGCGTGGTTTTGGCCGTCCTGGTGGCCATCCGCACCCGGCCCCATCGTTTGGCTGCCTCCCGCAACCACGGTTGGGGAATTTCGGACCAGTCGATGCAGAAGGAGCTGCGCATTGTGCCGGGCTTGACCCGGCGGACGTTCCAACGGTCTGGCAGGAACGGGTCGCCGTCCACGAGGAGGGAGAGCTCCGCGTAGGTCCATCTGAAGAAGCTCCAGGCATGACCGCTGGGTTTGCCCTGGGTGCCGCCCAGCAGCGTCTCCCACTCATCGAGGGAGCGGTCCAGGATGGACCGGCATTGGGGGTCGTGGGCGATGATTCCCTTCACGAGCGGGGCGAGGCGACCCGGAACGGTTCGAGCACCCTGGGCATCCCGGCGATGCTGGAGCGCGTACTGCAGCTCCAGCTTCGGACCCGCCGGCAGCCCGGCGAAGACGAAGATCTGCTCCACGAGCCCGACCGGGTCCGCAGTGAGGGCGAACGCCTCCAGGGGCGGGCGGCCGGCGGCGTTCCATCGTTGGCGATGGCACTCGCAGAGCCCGTAGAGGGAGGTGATCTCGGGGCGTGGGCACTCGGGGACGCGACAGGCGGCGATCTTCGCCACGGCAGCGGCGCTGGTGGCAAAGTCCTCGGGTTGGCCCCTCCTCCTCCACTCCCCCGTGTGCAGGCGGCACCACCCGTGACTGGCCCGGGGGTTGTCACAAGTTTCGACGCCACACTTCATGGAGCCGGCGACCCGTGCCACATTGACGGGTGGCACCTGGTCCAGGAACTCAGCCATGGGAGGGCTGCCCGTGTCGATCCATCGCCTGGTGTGACGATCGCAGTAGGGGTCCTTCACCGCTCGGAGGGTGCGGCAACGTGGGACCGGACAGGCCCTGCGGTTCGACGGGCTGAGCACGGGGTCGTCCGGGGCGGCCTGGTAGCGGTCGACGCGGAACTCGGTCCTCACCGCTGCCTCGAGTCGGCCCCAGTAGGTGGCGTTGGTCCCCTCAGGGGTCGGTATGGCCCGCAGAACGCTCACCGGGCCGCTCCCGCTGCAGCGGCCCGTGAGGCCCAGAAGGGGGCGAGAGAAGCCCGGATGTCGCCCTGGTCCAAATGCTCGTAGACCGACAGGCTGGTGGTGCTGGCGTGGGTCAGGCGCCTGGCCACGATCTCGGTCCGCACCCCGAAGCGCAGCAGCTCGGTGGCGTGGGTGTGGCGCAGCATGTGCGGTCGGGCCCTGACGGCCGTCCGGCGCTCCAGTGCCCGGAACAAGCTGATGACGTTGTCGTAGCTCATGGCCTCGCCCCGTCGGCCGCCCCACAGGTTGACGAAGAGGTAGTCGCTGTCGAGGTCGCCATACTCACCGAACATGTAGGCGCTGTGCAGCTCGACCAGCTCGGGAGTGACCTGGATCTCGTGCTCGGCGTGGGTCTTGGCCCGAGCCCCGTTGGCGTTGTCATCGCGGGGCCTGATCACGAGGCGCTCGTCCCAGGTGCGCACGTCGGCGTGGCGCAGGCCCAGAGCCTGGCCGATGCGCATGCCAGTCTCGTACAGCAGGGCGATGAGCAGGCGGTCCCGGAGCCGGTGGCACCCGTCGAGGAGCGACTGGACCTGTTCGGGCGTCAGGGTCCGTGGGAGCAGCTTCGGCACCTTGAGTCGCAGGTCGGAGCAACGGATGGGCTTGATCTTGCTGATGTGGTGCAGGAACGGCTTGTAGCGGCGGTTGGCGATGTGGCGCCAGGTGACTAGGCGATCGATGACGGCCACGCCATTGGACGCGTGGTAGTCGTAGAAGGAGGTCGCGGCGACGATCTTGTTGACCGTCGCCGGCTTGCGGCCCCGCAGACGAGCTGGCGTCCATTGGTCGACGACGATGACGTTGGGAGCCGGGCGTTGCAGCCATTCGACGAAGCGGGCCGCCTGCTCCAGCGTCAGCTCGCCCCAGTCGAGGCCCGCGCCGTCGAGATAGCGGAAGAAGATCGCCAGCGCGTAGGCGTAGGTCTCGACGGTGTTGGGTGAGCGGCCCACGGCACTGCAGTACGAGAGGAACTCCTCCACCGGCACTACCGGGAGGAAGTCCGCACCGGTCACCGTCCACGAGCGCCGCTCCGGACCAATCGTCACTGGCTGCGCCGTGAACATGGTCGACCGTAAGCGCTGGGGACACTGCCGCCGGGGATGGTACCCAGCGAGGTCAGGCAGCCCTCGGGAACAGCGTGGTGGACACTGGGGACACCTTTCCGGGTCCCCCAAAGAAGTGACGGCGAGCCCCGAGCCGGCCAGGCCGTGCAGGGCCCACCGCTGCCGCCGCGTCGCTTCGAAGGACGGGATGCGGGCCAACAGGCAGGCGACGGTCGCGCCCACCAGCAGGCTCTGGGCCCGGGTGTCGCTGCCGAAGTACAACCGCGCAGCGCTCGCACCGGCGGTCGCCAGGACGATCTGGAGCGCCGCCGAGGCGGCGGCTCCCCCGGCGGCGAGGCTCAGCAGCGCGGCTCGCGGCTGCGACCGGCGAAGCGCCCACACGACCGCGAGGGGCCATACGAGGTAGAACTGCTCCTCGACGGCCAGCGACCAGGTGTGCTGGAGAAGGGACGGGTCGGCCGTCGCCGCGAAGTACCC
>JALYZO010000154.1 GCA_030945745.1 Actinomycetota bacterium | reverse complement strand
TGTTCTCCATCTCGGCCTTGAGCTGGGCGACCCGGCCCTTGATCTCCTCGGGGGAACCGGCGCCCTCGACGATGGTGGTCTCGTCCTTGGTGACGGTGACCTTGCGGGCCCGGCCCAGCATGTCGAGGGTGACGTTCTCCAGCTTGAGGCCGACGTCCTCGGTGATGACCTGGCCGCCGGTGAGGATGGCGAGGTCCTGCAGCTGGGCCTTGCGGCGCTCGCCGAAGCCGGGGGCCTTGATGGCGACCGACTTGAACGTGCCGCGGATCTTGTTGACGACCAGGGTGGCCAGGGCCTCGCCCTCGACGTCCTCGGTGACGATCAGCAGGGCCTTGCCCGACTGCATGACCTTCTCGAGGACCGGGAGCAGGTCACGGACGGCGGAGATCTTCGAGCCGGCGAGGAGGATGTAGGGGTCGTCGAGGTCGGCCTCCATGCGCTCCGGGTCGGTGACGAAGTAGGGCGAGATGTAGCCCTTGTCGAGGCGCATGCCCTCGACCAGCTCCATCTCCATGCCGAAGGTCTGCGACTCCTCGACGGTGATGACCCCGTCCTTGCCGACCTTGTCGATGGCCTCGGAGATGAGGCCACCGATCTCGCTGTCGGCGGCCGAGATGGAAGCGACCTGAGCGATCTGCTCCTTGGTCTCGGTCTCCTTGGATATCTCCCGCAGGGCGGCGACGGCGGCCTCGACGGCGGCCTCGATGCCCCGCTTGAGCGACATCGGGTTGGCGCCGGCGGCCACGTTGCGCAGGCCCTCGCGGACCATGGCCCAGGCCAGGACGGTGGCCGTCGTGGTGCCGTCACCAGCGACGTCATCGGTCTTCTTGGCTACTTCTTTGACCAGCTCGGCGCCGATGTTCTCGTATGGGTCCTCGAGCTCGATCTCCTTAGCGATCGACACACCATCGTTGGTGATGGTGGGCGCTCCCCACTTCTTGTCGAGCACCACATTGCGGCCCTTCGGGCCGAGGGTGACGCGCACGGCGTCGGCCAGCTGGTTCATCCCCCGCTCGAGGGAGCGGCGGGCGTTCTCGTCGAACGCAATCATCTTGGACATCGGTGGATCGTCCCTCCGTTGGGTGACCTGGCGTTGCCTACCTCAGGGTGACACCCCGGGGTTAGCACTCTCATAAGTCGAGTGCTAACAGTTAACCGTCTCTGGGCGGCTAATGCAACTACGGAGGGCTGCGACGATCGCCGCCTCAGCCGATGGGGGCCCGGGCAGGACGGCGGCGTCAGCCGCCGGCGACGGCAGGCACGATCGACACCGTCGTGCCCTCAGCCACCGAGGCGTCGGTGCCGCCCAGGAACCGGATGTCCTCGTCGTTGACGAACACGTTGACGAAGCGACGCAGCTTGCCGCTCTCGTCGAAGAGCCGGTCGTTGAAACCGGGATGGGCGGCGTCGATGGCGGCGAGCACCTCCGCCACCGTCGACCCTTCGACGCGGAGCGAGCCCTCCCCCCCGGAGAGGGAGCGGAGCTGGGTGGGGACCCGGACGGTGACGGACATGCTCAGCGGACCTCTTCTGTCTCTGGGTCGATCGGAGCTTCGATGTTGGTCGGAGCTTCGATGTCGACGGCGGCCTCAAAGGCGGCCACGGTGGGGGCGATGGTGACGGTCGGGCCGCAGTGCTCGACGACGGCGTCGATGGTCTTGAGGCCGTTGCCGGTCACGTAGGCCACGACCCGCTCGTCGGGGCGGACGACACCGGAGCGGACCAGCTTGGCCAGACAGGCGATGGTGACCCCGCCTGCGGTCTCCGCGAAGATCCCCTCGGTGCGGGCCAGCAGGCGGATGCCGGCCACGATCTCGTCGTCGGTGACCGACTCGAACGAGCCGCCCGAGGAGCGCACGGCGTCGAGGGCGTAGGGCCCGTCGGCCGGGTTGCCGATGGCCAGGGACTTGGCGATGGTGTCGGGTCGGACCGGGGTGACGAAGTCCCGTCCCTCGGCGAAGGCGGCGGCAACGGGTGAGCAGCCGGCGGCCTGAGCCCCCGAGATGCGCACCGCCGGCTCGTCGCGCAGCAGGCCGACGCGGTGCAGCTCGGAGAAGCCCTTGGCGATCTTGACCAGCTGGCTGCCGGAGGCGACGGGCACGACCACGTGGTCGGGGGCCTGCCAGCCCAGTTGCTCTGCCACCTCGAACGCCAGGGTCTTGGAGCCCTCCGCGTAGTAGGTCCTCACGTTGACGTTGACAAACGCCCAGCTCGGATGGGTGTCCGCCAGCTCTGCGCACAGCCGGTTGACCTCGTCGTAGGTGCCGTTGAGGGCGACCAGGGTCCCGCCGAAGATGGCGGTGTTGACGATCTTGCCCTGCTCCAGGTCGGCGGGGATGCAGACCACGGAGCGCAGCCCGGCGTGGGCGGCGTGGGCCGCCACCGAGTTGGCCAGGTTTCCCGTCGAGGCGCACGCCGCCACCTTGAAGCCGAGCTCCTGAGCCTTGGTCAGGGCCACCGACACCACCCGATCCTTGAACGAACCGGTGGGGTTCAGGGTGTCGTTCTTGATCCACAGCTCGCCCAGGCCCAGCTCGGCGGCCAGGCGGTCGGCGCGGACCAGGGGCGTGAATCCCGCCCCCAGGTCCACGGCGCCGTCGGGGGAGCAGGGGAGCAGATCGGCGTAGCGCCAGATGGACAGCGGTCCGGCGGCGATGCTCTCGGCGGAGATGCGGGCGGCGATGGCGTCGTAGTCGTAGACGACCTCGAGGGGACCGAAGCAGTGTTCACAGAAATGCAGAGCTTCAGCCGGGTAGGGACGCGCGCATTCACGACAGCGGAGTCCTTGAACAAACGGCACGACTTCCTCCTCATCGAAGCGGGCATTGGCACCTGGTCGGAGGACGTGGTCCCCTGACTGGTTGCCGCGGCGTCGACGGGCCCGTCCCTCAGCCGCTCTTGATGACGCCGTGAATGTTGGCACGGTTTCCTACCGGTCGTCAATCCATCCCCCAACCGTGGCAGGATGCGGGCGCCATGGTCGGCTCCTTCGACGCCCGGGACTTCCCCCCCGCCCGGGTCCTCGAGGCCAAGCGGGGTCAGCGCGTGTCGGTGTGCGTCCCGGCGCGCAACGAGGCCGACACCATCGCCCAAGTGGTCGAGGTGCTGGTCGGCGACCTGTTGGGTCCGGGCCTGATCGACGAGGTTGTCGTCGTCGACGATGCCTCCACCGACGCCACCGCAGCGTTGGCGGAGGCTGCCGGCGCCGTGGTGTGGGACAGCTCCGCCGTCCTTCGCAGCTACCCGAGCGGCCCGGGCAAGGGGGAGGCCATGTGGCGGGCCGTCCACGTCACTGACGGCGACATCGTGGCCTTCTGCGACGCCGATGTCCGCCAGTTCGACGGATCATTCGTCCTCGGCCTGATCGGGCCGCTGCTCGAGCGCTCCGACCTGGGCGTCGTCAAGGCGCACTACCGGCGGTCCTTCGAGGGGCGCCCGGGGGAGGGTGGTCGGGTCACCGAGCTGATGGCCCGCCCCCTGATCGCCACCCTGTTTCCCCACCTGAGCTCTGTGGTCCAGCCGCTTGCCGGTGAGGTTGCAGCCCGCCGGGAGGTCCTCGAGGCGGTGCCGTTCGCCGGCGGCTACGCCGTCGACCTGGGCCTGCTGATCGACGTGTCGGAGCGCTGCGGCGCCGACGCCGTCGCTCAGTGCAACTTGGGCCAACGGATCCACCGCAACCGGCCGCTGGCCCAACTGGGCCCCCAGGCGCTGGCCATCCTCCAGGTCGCCCTGGACCGGGCGGGCGTCGACCCCGGGACCTTCCAGGACGGCTGGGTCACCAGCCTGACCCGCCCCGATGCCCCCGATGTGGCCGTGTCGCTGGTCACGTTGCCGCCGCTGTACCGCCTCGACGCCGACCTCCGCCCCGCCTGAGCCTCAGCGCCTGAGCTCCTCGGCCACCACCTGGCGGACCAGGCGCACGGTGTCAGCCATAGCCGCGTCCCGACCGAAACGGTCAGTGAGGCTGCAGTAGGGCACGGGCTGGTCACCGTCGGCGTCGCCAGCCACAACCAGGACGGCCACGCCCGACTCGGCAGCGAGGTCCGCCACCCCGCCGACGGCCTTGCCGTTGAAAGACTGCTCGTCGAGAAATCCCTCGCCGGTGACCACGAGATCCGCCCCTTCCAAGAAGCCAGGGAGGTCAATGGCCTCGGCCACCACCTCGAAGCCCGGAGACAGGGTGGCCCCGATGGCGGCCAGACCGCCGGCCAGACCACCGGCGGCCCCCGAGCCGGACATGCCGGAGACGTCGGTGCCGAACCGGTCGGTGTAGACCTGAACCAGGCGCTCGAGGCGCCGAGCCAGGAGCTCGGCCTGCGCCGGCGACGCGCCCTTCTGGGGCGAGAACACGCGCGCCGCGTCCACGAACGTGGTGGTCACGTCGCAGGCCACCGTGAGATCCACCCCCTTGAGCCTGCTGTGCGGTTCGAGCACGTCGAGTGCCGCCAGACCGCCGTCCGTGCTGGCTGAGCCACCCATGCCCACCAGGACCTGCCGGACGCCCGCCTTCACCGCCGCAGCGATCAGCTCCCCGGTTCCCCGGGTGTCGGCACGGACGGGGTCATTGCCCTGAGCGCCCCCCGTCAAGGTCAGGCCGGATGCCGCCGCCATCTCCACCACGGCCGTGGCGTCGCCGTCCAAGAGGCGCCACTCGGCGCTCATCACCTCTCCCAGCGGACCGTGGACCCGGGCGAGCCTCCTCCGGCCTCCGAGCACGTCACAGAAGCCTTCGCCGCCGTCCGACACCGGTACCTCGTCGCAGTCCCAGCCGGCGTCGGCCGCCGCCGCGGCGACCGCCGCGGCCACCTGGCGGCCCGTAGCCGTGCCACGGAACTTGTCCGGGGCGGCGACGACGCGGGGCATGACCCCATGTTGGCCGACACGGCCTCGGTGTCAAGCGGCCGGTCCAGGGCGACCTTCACTAGGGTCGGGCCGCGATGCCTGGGCAAACGATCGTCGTCTCCAACCGCGGTCCGCTCAACTTCTGGCGGGACCCTCAAGGCCGGCTGGCCGTCAGGCGGGCGGCCGGCGGGCTGGTCGTCGCCCTCGGTCCCGGCGTGGCCAGCAGCGGTGCCCTGTGGGTGGCGGCCGCGCTCGGCGACGCCGACCGGGAGGCGGCGGCGGAGGCCGAGTCGGCAGGAACGGTCACCCAAGCGGAGGGCTTCCGGTTGCGTTCCCTGGTGATCGACCCGGGCGACTTCGCCGCCTACTACGACGTGGTGGCCAACGGCACCCTGTGGTACCTGAACCACGGGCTGTGGGACCGGGTGCGTCTGCCCCGTTTCGACCGGCACTGGCACCAGGCGTGGGCCCGGTACCGCAGCGTCAACCGTCGCTTCGCCGACGCCGTTGCCGACGTGGCGGCCGACGGGGCCGTCGTCGTGGTCCAGGACTACCACCTGGCACTGGTCGCCGGGATGCTGGCCGCGCAGCGCCCCGATCTGCGAACGGCGACGTTCATGCACACGCCTTGGTGCACCCCCGAGGAGCTGGCGGTGCTGCCCGACGAGGTCGGCGCCGAGCTCATCGGGACCATGGTCGGCGGCGGTCCGTGCGGGTTCCACTCGCAACGTTGGGCCAGCCGTTACCTGGCCTGTGCCCAGGAGGTGGTGGGGCCGGGCGCGGAGGCGTTCGTGGCCCCGGCGGCCACCGACACCGATGACCTGACCCGGGTGGCGGCGTCGGAGGCGTGCACCGCTGAGCTGGCCGGGCTGGACGACCAGCTCGGTGGCCGGCGCTTCATCGTCCGGGTCGACCGCATCGAGCTGTCCAAGAACATCCTGCGCGGCCTGTGGGCCTTCGACGCCATGCTCGAGGCCCACCCGGAGCTGATCGACGGCGTGATCTTCGGGGTGTTCGTCTACCCGTCCCGACTGGGCCTGGCGGACTATCAGGCCTACGGCCAGGAGGTCGCCACCCTGGTGGCCTACCTGAACGCCAAGTGGTCGACGGTGGGGTGGACGCCGGTGCTGCTCGACACCGACGACAACCATCCCCGCTCGGTGGCCGCCCTGCGCCGCTATGACGCCCTGCTCGTCAACCCGATCCGCGACGGCCTCAACCTGGTGGCCGTCGAGGGACCGGTGGTCAACGAACGCCATGGCACGGTCGTCCTCAGCAAGCAGGCGGGCAGCTTCGACCTGCTCGGCGACCATGTCCTCGGGATCAACCCCTTCGACATCGCCGCCACAGCCGAGGCGTTGGCCACCGCCCTGACCCTTCCCGCCGCCGAACGGGCCACCCGGGCCCAGGCCCTGCGCGCCGTCACCGCAGAGCTGACGCCTCGACGTTGGTGGGATCGGCTGATCGCCGGCGCCGAGGCTCAGCCGTCGGCCAGCTGACCCAGGAGCCGCACGGCCGCCTCAGGGCCGTCGACCACCACATCGGCCCGCCGGAGCAACTCGCCAGGAGCCTCGGCGCTGGCGACGGCCACAGCAAGCGTCGCTGCGCCGGCGGCGCGCAGGTCACCCAGGGCGGCGAAGGCCGGAAGGTCACCACGGTCGTCGCCGAGGAAGCACACCGCGTCCCTGCCCGCACCCAGCTCGGCCACCACGGTGCCCTTGTCGGTGGCCACCGGCGGCCGGATCTCCACCGACATCCGCCCCGGATGGGTGGCCAGGCCGGTGTTCGCCGTCACCGTGGCTGCGAAGCGCTCGACCCACGCCGCAGCACTCGGGACGTTGCGGACATGGAGCGTGACGGCCAGTCCCTTGCGCTCCACCCCAACCCCGTGGGGGGAGTCACGGTCGGCCTGGTCGGCGACTTGCCCGAGGATGGCACGCCAGGCGTCAACGCCGGGCTGTTCGCTCACCACGCCGTCATCGACGCGTTCGAGCCCGTACAACCCCCGCAGGGTGATCGCCGACGCCGCTTTGCCCAGACGGTTCACGAGGTAGGACACGGGTCGTCCGGAGATCACCGCCACCACCCCGTAACGCTCCGCCAGCTGAGCCAGGATCTCGGCGGCGCCCGGCACGGCGACGGCCGCCGCAGGATCGTCCACGATCGGGGCCAAGGTGCCGTCGAAGTCGGTGAGGACGGCGGATCGTTGCGGCTGGCGCAGGAACGGGCTCAACAACCGAGCGTCGAGAGCCATCGTCATGGAGAGCGCCGCTCAGGCCTTGTTGGCCAGGTCCGATCCCACGACGAGGATGATGTCGGCGATCTTCTGCTCGCTGCTGGCGATGGGGGCATCGGTGGGCAGGCTGGGGGCCACCGCGCTCGATGGCAGACCGAGCTGCTGGGCAAGGAACTGGCCCTCCGCCGCGAACTTCGGGTTCACGACGTAGACCGTCGAGCCGTCGACGGTCTTGGTCGTGTTGTCCGGGGTCTGGGTCTGGTAGCCCATCTCCTTCAACTTCATGGTGAACTGCCCGGCCAGGACCCCGGCGCCGGTCCCGTTGAGGACGAGGACCTTGATGCCGCTCGGGGCGGCCAGCGGAGCGGTGCTCGTGGTCACCGATGCCGGCGGTGCCGGGGCCGTCGTCGTCGACGCCTTGGAGGTCACCGTCGTCGGCCCCGACCGGTGGTGCAACAACACCACGGCCACCAGGACGGCGATGGCTATCAAGACGATCGCCTTGCCGGTCTGGGTGCCCACCTCGCGGGTGAACGAGCCGTCCTCGCCACGCCCGGGGGAGCTCATCGAACGGGCCTCTCGCCCGTCGGGCGCCCTGTCGCCGGCCGACCCTCGATGCGCTCCCGGCGACGAAGGGCCCGCACCCGACGGAGCCGGAGGACGACGAGCGGTTGGTAGGCCACCGCTTCGGGTGAGTCGACCAGAGTCCCGAGGAGGCGGTAGTACCGTGTCGATGACAGGGCCAACGTGGTCCGGATGGCGTCTCTCTTGGAACCCTGCTCGGTCCACCAGGACCCCTCGAAGTCGAGGATCGCGCGGTCGCGGTCGGAGAGTTCCATTCGTGTGAGCCTGCCATCCCCACCCTTCGGTAGCAAGCATCCTCGCTTTCCTTGGCGTTGTGACGGCGTTCATCGCCGGCCGGCGTCGCTCAACCCCGCTGGCCTGGCCGATCCGTCGCGGCGGGTCGGATCCGTTCCGTGTGACGAAAAGGTGCACCCCTGCACTTCTTCGTCCCACCGTACCGAGGCCCGTACCCGGCCCCTCGTCCGGCTCCGGAAGTACCGTGTCTCGAGCGCCGCCGCAGACCTGCTGGCCGGCGTGGATCCTGCCCGAGTAGCTCAGTTGGTCAGAGCAGGCGCCTTGTAAGCGTCAGGTCGTCGGTTCGACTCCGACCTCGGGCTCTGCTTCCCGTCCTCAAGGATCCGTGCCTGAAACACCGCCGGCCCCGGGGTGAGGGTAGAGTCGTGCAGAAGTAGGAGCATCTGCTCTTGTCGTTGCCCAAGATCCCGGTGATGCCTCAGGCGGACATCACCCGGAGGCGCCTCACGTGCTGGAGCAGACGACAGCAAGCCCGAGCAACGACGGGGTCCCCGCCGATCGGGTGGGCGTCTCTGCAGCACCAGCATGCAGTGTTGCGCAGCGGGTGCTTCATGTGGTCCGCGGCGCCCTCCCGGCGGTCATGACCGCCACGCTGATCCCCCTCGCCTTGTTCTACGGGGTCTCAGCGGTTGCTGACATGAAGGCAGGCATCGTCACCTCCCTGGCCTGGGCGTACCTCGTGCTGGCGCGCCAGTTCTACACCAGCCGGAGGGCATCCGGCCTGCTCATGATCACCGCGTTCACCCTCACTGTTCGCTGCCTCACGTGGTCACTTCACCAGACAACCTTCACGTATTTCTCCGTGCCCGTGGCCGAGACGGTCGGCATCGGCACCCTGTTCGTTGCCACCCTGGCCGTAGGCCGACCGCTGCTGGTCAGCCTGGCCCGAGACTTCGTGCCCGCCTTGGGTGACCGCCTCACTCACGGAACCCACCGCCGACTCGTCCGGCACCTCTCATGGGTTTGGGCGCTGGTCTACATCGGATCGGCGGCCACCTCAGCCATGCTGCTCCTGACTCAGGACATCCACTGGTTCCTGCTGTTCCACCAGGCCTCCAGCTGGACATGGGTGGCCGCTGGCCTCGTCGCCACCTTCGCCTATGGGCGCCGGCACGGCAAGGAGCTCCTGGCTCTCGCCACCACGGGGATGTCCGCCTTCGTCGAGGATCCCGGGCGACCAGCCGCTCTCTGACAAGCGGACGAGGTCATCGAGCGGCGATGGCGAGCCGCACCCGCTTCGGCTACAGCCGCAAGGGATTGCGATCGGGTGCGGTCAGAACTGGTTGCTGGCGCGCTGGGACCGTGATCGGCCGTCGGGGTCGTAGATCGCCCGGTAGAGCGGCCTTGACCACGCTCGGGAGAAGGGTGACAGTGCGGGCGTCGGGTAGCGGCGAAGCCGTCCTGGTGGGCGGGTCCCTCGTCTGCCGGCGCCGTGCCAGGCGTCGAGCGCGTCGGCGGCGATGGCAAAGGCCGCGTGGGCCCGGGACGGGTCTTCGAGGTCCACGTCATCGCCCGCAGCACGGTCGAGGTGCTCTCGGGCGAGGGTAAGGCGAAGTTGGAGGGGAAAGGGTCGCTCGGTCGAGGTCCTCGGGCTGCTCGGTACCTCATCGACCACCGCGCAGGACAGTTCCGAGTCATGGGTCCAAGATCGGCGGTTGAAGTTGTCTGAGCCGACGCTGGCCCATTGATCGTCGACGACACAGACCTTGGCGTGAACGTAGATCGGGGTGCCCCGGTGGTTCTCGACGCCGTACACCGCCACTCGATCGCCGCCTGCTCGACGGAGCATCCGCAGGGCGTCGTAGCGGCCGATGAGGTTCGGGGTGGTCGAGAACCGGCCGTCCTGGTCGGGGTAGTAGGGCAGGACGGCGATCATGAGGAGGTCGGGTTGGGCCATGAGGGCGTCGCAGAACCCGGCAGCCACGTCCGCGGACCACAGGTACTGATCCTCGACGTAGATGAGACGGCGCGCCCGACCCAGGACCTTGTTGATGCCCCGGGCGACGCTTCGCTCCCCGTCGGGGGCGAAGGGGTAACCGAGCTTTCGGGGCGGGTAGGTGCGGAGCAGCTGCACAGCTTGGCTTCCGCAGGAGCCGGGATCGGGGAGTTGTGCGGGCAGGGCCCGCCGTTTCGGGTCGAGGCCCGCCACGCGGTCATGAAGCCGGTGGAGGGGATTGCGGGACAGGGGCGCGGGGTCGTCCCAACGTTCCCGGAAGACCGCCTCGACGTCGCCGACGGCGGGCCCGCGGACCTGGAGCTGGATGTCGTGCCAGGGCGGCCGTTCTCCGTAGACGGCCGCCATCGGTTGGCTCTGGGGATCGCCCTCGTGGGTGGCATCGTCGTGGCGGCTGTGGCACAGGTCGATCCCGCCGACGAACGCTCGGTCCATCTCCGGTCTCCCCGGGTGGCGGAGGACGACGAACTTCTGGTGGTGTGAACCACCGGGGCGGACCCGCATGTCGAGCAGGCAGACACCTCCTGCGGCGTCGATCTCCTCGCCGAGGTGGCGGTTCTCCTGCTCCGAGAACGCCAGGCGGTCGAGATGGGATCGCCACACCAGGCCTCGGACCGTCACCCCCGACGCTGCCGCCTCGCACAGCAGGGTGCCGACCTGGGTACCGTCGGGGTCGAGACGCTCGTCGGGGTCTCCTCGCCAGTCGGTGAACAGCAGGAGGTCGCCGGCGCGCATGGCGCGCACCGCGGTGACCAGGGCAGCGAAGTAGGTCGCTCCGTGCACGAGCTCCTGGACGTTGTTGCCCGATGTCCAAGCGTCCCCGCTTCGATGGCGTCGATCGAGGACCGTCGACCCGTTCCCTCGTTCTGTTGGGCTGAGGAACCAATCGCTCGCCGTCATGGAACCGGCGAGGCACCGACTGGCGTGGCGGTCGTCATGGCCCGGCCGTGGGCCCTGTCGGACAGGCGCCGCCGATGCGATTCGCCGGAGGTTCCTTGCTCACGTCGGGCCCTTCCTGGAGGTTGTTCATCTGATGACCGGACCAGATCCGACCTCTCAGGGCGTCAAGACCTCGTCGGGGTGCCCCTCTTGGCGAGACTACACGATCGACTCGCTACGCCCGCTGGTACCGCGTTGGTCGTGGCGACCTGTCCTCGACCGCCAGGTCAACGTCCGCAACCGTCCGGGCACTACCGCGGATTCCGTCCACCGCTACCTCGGCGCCGGTCCCAGAGCCACTTCAGAGTCAAGAATTCCATGATCCTTTTGAGCATCGATCTCTCCTTGTTCAGCTGGATGTAGCCCCTTGAGGGCATCGTTATCAGGCACGACTAAGCGTCTCGCTGGTCGGGGCCGTTCTTTGCCCAGACAGAGATGTGGTCAGTGCTGCGCCAATCGAACGGACGGCGCTGCCAGTCGCCCCAACGATGCTCAAGGCTCATGCCGTTGATTCGGGCCATGAGATCAAGCTCCGCTGGCCATGCGTAGCGGTGCACGACAGGAAACGTCTGGGTCTGGCCGGTCTCGGTGATGACGATCTGGGTGGTCGACAGGGTCTGCAGACCAGGGTCGTGGTCTTCGATGACCAGACCGGCGAGCCCGTGAGCGAGACGCCGTGCTTTCAGGCCGAGCCGGTCCCGGGGCGGGTCGGGAACCCATGCTTCGACCACGAACCGTCCGCCGATGCGAAGGTGTCGGGCGGCGTTGGCAAAACAGGCGACCTGGTCGTCCTGGGTCGGCATGGCATAGATCGTGTTCACCAACAACAACACAAGATCGAAGTGACCTTCAACGGTTGTGGTGGCGAAGTCATCGCACACGACGTGGACCCGCTCGCCGCCTGCCTTTTCGACCAGACGGTCAAGCATGCCCTGCGAACCGTCTACGCCCCACACGTCGAGGGACCGCTCGGCGAGAGGCACGGCTATCCGGCCGGTGCCCACACCGAGCTCCAGCACCCGCCCACCTTCCGCCAACCCAACGAGGCATTCGACGGCTCCGTCGGTGTCGAAGACACCGTCATAGATGTCGTCATAGTCGTCGGCCAGCCTGATCCCATACGACGCAGCATCGTGATGGTCGTGGTGCAACCGGTCGCTCACCGTTACCGGGCCAAGGTGTCGGTCAGCTGTGGAGATCGCAGCGAGGAGCGTTGCTGGCTCCAGCAGTCGATGAGGCGCGCGGAGAAGCGACCCTCGACCAGACCCAAGGCGTTCGCACCGAAGAGCACCGCGGCCGCCTGGTCCGGCTCGGCGTCCAGCAACCCTCCGACGAGGTCGTCAACGGCGAGGTACTGATGGATCTCGTCGGCTTCGACATGGACGTCATAGAACCGCCGCCCCGCTTCGGACACTCCAAGCGACCGCAACCATGCGGAGTATCGGCCCATCGGCCCGACCGATGTCATCTCGAAGAGGCCAAGATGGCCAACCAACGCACCTCGGAGCCGCCGGTGCAACCCAAACAGCGAGATGAGGTTCGTGGTGGCCAGCGTCTCGGCTGGCAGCAGATCCAGGTAGGCGCCGTAGGTGTCGTCGAGGCCCAAGGCTCTCATCGACTGGGCGAACAGTGTGCAGTGCATCTCGGATGCGACGCCGTTGCCGTACTCGTCGGCCTGGATCGTCACCATCGCCGCTTTCGCCCGGCCCGTCAACCGGGGCAGGCACCACGTGTGAGGGTCTGCCTCCTTCAGCTGGTATCCCGAACGATGGATCGCCCACTCCTGCGCCTGGCCATACGTGCCCTGCTCCAGCGCCCAGCCCGACAGCGAAACCCCACCACCCCGAGTCATCTCCCAAAGCCGCCCGGCGACGTCAAGGTCGCCGGTCCTCGGGTCGGTCACCTCGTCGCGAAGTTGCTCCTCGAACGCGGCTTCGAGAGACCCTCGGACCTGCACGAGAGAAGGCTCGCACTCCCAGTCGTCCTCGACGTCCGGAAAGCCCTGATAGGACAGCTCGTAGCAGCAGTAGAGGGCCAGTTGCAAGTCTTCGTCGCCTATCGGATCATCCGATCGGGGCGGCGGCACGGACAGGTGATGTCGCGAGTGTCGGAGACCGGCAATCAGGGCATCGCTGATCGCGCCGCGTGGCGCCGGCAGACCGCTCCTCAACAGCACGCGACCAGCCTTGACGCCGATCCGACTGCCCGCCAGCGATGCCAGGATCGTGATCCCGTCAAGGCATGGCCCCTTTGATCACGTCTTTCGTCCTGTCAACCGCACCTGCGACGAGACCCGTCACGGCATTGCCAGGAGGAGTGTCCGAGGCGTGAGGGTGTGGCCTGGTCGGCGCGGTCGCCTTGGCCGACTCCAGTGCTTCCCCCAGCTCTTTCAGACGCTCTTCGCTCAAGGCGTCGGCGACCGCCGGGAACAGGTCTTCCTCCTCCTCGCTGACGTGGTGGCGGATCTGTTCCATCAGCACCGTGACCTTGGCGTTGAAGCGCTCATCCTTCGGCTCCATCTTCTCCAGGTCGGCCAGCAGGCGCTTCGCTCCCAGGTGCTCCTCGAGGGACTCCAACACCATCGAGGTGGTCTGCCTGGCTGACCTTCGCGCTGCGGGGTAGAAGACCATCTCCTCGATGCTGGCATGTACCGACAGCTCGGAGATCATGGACTCGACGAGCTTCGCCTTCGTGGCGAAGGCACGATCACCCGCCGCTTCGTAGGCCTTGAACAGCTTTTCCACTGTCCGGTGGTCAGCTTTCAACAACTTGATGGCATCCACAAGAGTTCTCCTCGAACAAGGCCGGCACACGGACGAGATCTTGGCCCTTGGAGAGCAAAGCATTGCTCCGGCTGACTAGCGATACCCAGCCTGGAGGACCCTGAACCCCATCCGAGAGATCACTGGATGTTCATCTCGATGGGGCTTGATCTGGATCATCCCGGTCGCTGTCTGGTCAAGAGCTGACGGAGCTCGTTGAACAGCGTGAGCGAGGCCCCGACCGGTGGTCAACGTCGGGTACCCGGCAGGGACGCTCATCGACATCAGCTGCCCGACGGGCCCACCCATACGGCCTTGAGGTTGCAGAACTCACGGATCCCGTGCTCGGTGAGCTCGCGCCCATAGCCTGAGCGTTTCACGCCGCCGAAGGGCAGCTCTGGATAGGAGGTCACGTTGCCGTTGATGAAGACCATCCCGGCATCGAGGCCGGTGATGAACCGGGCCTGCTCGCCAGGATCATCGGTCCAGGCGCTCACCCCGAGGCCGAACGGGGTGTCGTTGGCCAGCTCGATGGCCGCCTCGATGTCGTTCACCCGGTACAACGTGGCCACCGGACCGAAGACTTCCTCGTGGTGGACCCGCATGTCGGGCGTGATCCCGCTCAACACGGTCGGCGGGTAGTACCAGCCAGGCCCGTCGAGCGTCCGGCCACCACAGAGCGCCTTGGCTCCCTTGGCCAGGGCGTCGTCGACCAGGTCGGCGACCTCCTGGCGTTGCTGGTCCGACGACAGTGGGCCGACGTCGGTGCCTTCGGCCATCGGGTCCCCCACCGTGAGCGACGACATCTTGTCGACGAAGAGCCGCTCGAAGCGGTCGGCCACCGAGGACTCGACGATGAAGCGCTTGGCGGCGATGCACGACTGTCCGTTGTTGAGGCACCGGGCCGTGGTCGCCACGCCGGCCGCCTTGTCCAAGTCGACCGAGCCCATCACGATGAACGGGTCGCTGCCTCCGAGCTCGAGGACCGTCTTCTTCGCTTCGCTGCCGCAGATCGACGCCACCGACTCACCCGCGGCATTGGACCCGGTGAGGGTGGCGGCGATGACCCGGTCATCGCGCAGGATGGCCTCGATCTTCCCCGAGCTGACCAGCAACGTCTGGAAGGTCCCGTCAGGGAAGCCGGCGTGGCGGAACAGCTCCTCGACGAACAGGGCAGTCTGGGGAACGTTCGAAGCATGTTTGAGCAGGCCGACATTGCCGGCCATGAGAGCCGGGGCCGCGAATCGCATGGTCTGCCACAGCGGGAAGTTCCACGGCATCACGGCCAGCACGGGCCCGAGCGGCTGGTAGCGGGCGTAAGCCGTCGACGCTCCGACGGCCTCGACGTCGACGGGTTGGTCGGCCAGGAATGCCTCGGCGTGCTCGGCGTAGTACCGACACGCGTTGGCGCACTTGTCGACCTCCTGGCCTGCGGCGGTCAGGGTCTTCCCCATCTCGGTGGTCATCATCGCCGCCACCTCGTCGCGCTGGTCGTCAAGGATCTCGGCCGCTCGGCGCATCCAAGCGGCCCGCTGCTCGAAGCTGGTCTGCCGGTAGCCGACGAATGCCCTGGCTGCCCGCTCGAGACGCCCTTCGATGTCGGTGTCGCTCAACTCGTCGAACGTCTTGAGCGTCTCCCCGGTCGCTGGGTTGATCGTTGCGATCGCCATGTGACGCCCTGCCCTTCCTTGGTCACGTCTCCCGCTCCTGTACCCACCGCGGCACCGGCCGTCACATCCGAGGCGCTTGGTTGGCGACTGACGGGTAGGAGACCGCCGTGGCCAGAGCCAGGCCTGGATGGGACATCTCGACATCTCGACCGAGACGGCATCAACCACTCTCCGGTGCGGCCCGCTCCCGGAGACGCTCGCGCCGTCGGAGGTCGACCCTTTGCGGGCGGCGCTTCGGACGCATCGCGACCGGGCCATGGTCGACGCCATGGTGCTGGGCGGCCTGCGCCGCTGCGAGGTGCTCGGTCTGCGCTTGGAGGACATCGACGCCGGGCAGCGACGCCTGTTCGTGGCCGAGGGCAAGGGCGGACGGCAGCGGGTCGTGCCAGTCTCGGCCCGGTTGTTCTCTTCGCTCGGTGACTACCTGGAGTCCGAGCGCCCGTCGACATCTGCGACCAAGCATGTGTTCGTGGTGTTGAAGGGCGCCCGGCGCGGCGAGCCGCTTTCGGCGGCCGGGGTGGACGAGATCCTCGACGGCGCCCGCGGCCGCGCTGGACTGAAGCGGGCAACGTGTCACCTGCTTCACCCGTCTCCGAGAGGCGGGCATGGCGTTGGAGGCCATCCAGGCGCAGGCCGCCTGCGGGGCGACCACCGCCGGCGCGGTGGTAACACCGGAGGCTGATCTGCGGCCGTTGCGGGTTCAGCGGTCAGGACGTCGGGGCGGCGACGGCCTCCGAGCGGTTGACGAGCTTGCCGAGCAGCGAGGCCGAGAAGCCGAGGAGAAAGGCCACGGCGAGGTTCTCCGTGGTGTGCGGCCCCTGCAGGGCGTCGAACCAGCCCAGGCTGGCCAGCGTCCCGGTGAGGGAGCCCGCCTGCACGAGCAGCGAGATGAGGTGCAGCCCACCGACCGCCGCGAGGGCGCCGGCGACCGGTGAGAGGAAGAGCGTCGACCAGTACGCCGGGTTGAGGTTGGACTGGGCGGTGCCGCGCTGGTACACCAGCTGCCACAGACGTTGCAGCAGGCCGCCGACGGCCCCGTAGAGCAGCACGTTCCCGACGTGGTCGGCGGTGAAGGCGAGGGCGACGGCTGCGCCGAGTCCGGTCAGCAGGACGAGCTCCGTCTTGCGGTTCCACGCCAGGTCGGCAAACCGCGTGGGCGGGGTGTACGTGGCCGACAGGGCCTCGCCGAGCAACGCCCGCCGCTCGCCGATCGGGATGGCGTGGGGCCCGGGCGGCTGCGCGTGGAGCGGCGCCGGCAGGTGCCCGATGGCCACGAGGACGGCGGTGATGCGGGTCCTGAGGTCCTGGCAGCTCCTGCTGGTGTAGACCGCCAGCTTCCCGGAGGTACTGAGGAGGGCGGCGTCCACCTCGTCGTCGTCGAGGTACGAAGGGACCTCGTACTGCAGGCCGGCGAGCAGGTACAGGGCGCGCACCTCGTCGTTGCCTGGCCAGAAGATCATCCCGAGCAGGTGGCTGCGGACCCGGCGCCATCCGTTCCTCGGCCGCAGCTGCCTACGGACTTGCTGCAGCTCGGGATCGTCACCGAGCGGCGGGTCCCGCGGCGGCGAGTTGCCGCCCCGGTGGCGCAGGTTGGTGATGGCGCTGAGATCGCTCAGCAGGTTGGCCCGGAGGGGGCCCGCCACCAGGTACCACCGGATGACCCCACACCAGGTGTGATACGCGGTTGCGACGATCAGGACCCAGAACTCCTCGGCCATGTGATGGTGCCCCTCTGCCATCGCCGCCAGCCGCTGTCCGCTGGCGACACCGGCCAAAACTCTACCGGTGCCACCGTCGTCATCGCCAGTGGTTGACTCGACATCGCCGCACAGCGGCGCCGACGCAACGGTGACGCTCTCCTGCTCATCGACGAGTCACCGAACATGGCTCCTCTCCCCGATCTGCCCGGTTGGCTCGCAGAGCCGCGCTCCTGGGGAGTGACGATCGTGGGCGCCGCCCAGGCATGGGGCCAACTCGCCAGGTGGGGGAGGGCCCGCCAGGCCGTCGAACAGGCCGGTGGCATGCCGGGAGCGTTGGCGATGGGAGCCACAGTGGCACGTCCCAGCAGCATTCATGGGAGCCGTTCATGCGGCCTGAGCATGTCGTCGGCATTCTCGGGCCGGGCCAGATGCGCCTGATTGAGGGCCGGCTCCCCCTACGACGCTCTCCAAACCGAACCGGTCACCTTGCCCCTCTCCGCGGCGATGGCCAGGGACGCCGCAACCGGGTGTCCAAGAGTCCGGGGAACCGAAACTTCTCGTCGCCCGAATCCTGGTCAGCCGTCGACGCCGGCCCACCGGAGACGAAGGTCCGTCGGAGCCAGGGTCACCGCTGTCGCGGGATCAGGGGGTGGCCGTGGTGCTCCGCACGTCGCCTTCGGCCACGGCCGAGGGGGACGTCGACTGCCGCTCGGCGGGGAGCAGATAGCGGTACAGGAGCGCAGCGATCGCGCCCCCCACGAGTGGGGCGACGATGAACAACCAGACCTGCGACAGGGCCTGGTGGCCAACGATGATCGCCGGGCCGAGGCTCCGCGCCGGGTTGACCGACGTCCCGGTCAAGGGGATGCCGATCAGGTGCACCACGGCCAGGCCGAGGCCGATGGCCAACCCTGCGAACCCCGGCGAACCCACCCGGCTGGTGGCGACGAGCACCACGAGGACGAAGATGAACGTCAGCACCACCTCAGCGGCGAAGGCGCCACCCGCGCCGATGCCGATCATCGATGCCTTGCTCCCCCAACCATCTGCACCGAGCCCGACACCCGAGCGGCTGTAGTCGGGTGAGCCAGAAACGATGCCCCACAGGGCCAGGGCACCGACGATCCCACCGACGAACTGCGCCACCCAGTACCCGAGGGCCTCGCCGAACGCCATCCGCCCCGATACCACGAACCCCAGGGTGACCGCCGGGTTGACGTGGCATCCCGACACGGGGCCCAACGTGTAGGCCAAGGCCAGGAGCACGAAGCCGAACGCCAGGGCGGTGGTGACCACCCCGGCCGACGCGGACGAGCCGGTCAACTTGAACCCGAAGCTCATCGTGGCCACCCCGACCGCCACGATCACCAACAGCGCGGTCCCCAGGGCTTCTGCGACCAGCTTGCGATGCTCCACGATGCACCCTCCGTCAAAGGCTGGGCTGCCTATCCCGAGCCTTACACGAACATCTCACATCGAGCGCTCTGCGACAAGCCTCTGATGTGGCGACCATGGCGCAGCGCTAGGGACCGCTACGGCCGCGCAAGGAGATGTCTTCGCAGTCCCTTGGGTCAATTCTGTGGACGACGGGACGGCGGCAACGGTCCGCCGGGCGCAACGACGTGGGCGCGGAGTTGCTCGACCGGCGGCAACTGCACGCCGCCGTCGGGGTGCTGTGGTTGATCGACTCCGTCCTTCACGCCGAGCCGGCCAAGTTCGACTGCACCTACCCGCTCCGTCTTCGCCGGCATCGATCCCTTCGTAGCCCACTGGCCATGGTGGAACCTGGCCGCCGTCCGCCTCCGAGTCGCCATCAAGGTTGCCCTCTTGGGCCACCCCTGAACACCGGGTTGTCTCTCCTGGCCTCCGGAGCACCCGGATCCGTGCTGGCCTACGCCGTGCTCGGCGCCCTCGCCTGGCACCGCTGCGAAGGCCCCGAGGTGAGCCGCCGCTGGTGGTCGGCGACCTGGGTGCTGCTCTGGGTGGGCACCGTCGTCGTCCAACTCCCGACGAGCCATCCCCGGGCCCAGGTCCTGACCGCCGGCCTCCACGACCTCTCCGCCGGCCAGCCCCGCCTCGTTGCCCCCCACAGCACCCTCACTCGCAGCCGGGCCGGGCCGCGCCGCGCCAGATCGGGCTCATCGGCTTGTACCTCTGAGCGTGAAGGAGGCTCGGGCCACCGTGCGCCCCTCGGCGTCGATCAGCTGCGCCCCGGTGACTCTGCTCGCCGCCGCCAGCGGGAAGGCGGGGGGAATCGGTGCTCCCCAGTAGCCGTAGCCGTGGGATAGCACGAACGAGCCTACCGGGACGATGGCTCCGCCCTCACGAAGCTGGCAGACGACGGTTTGATCGCCGAGGCCGGTGTCCACGGCCATGGAGATCCAGGGGTGGGCCCCGGCAGTGGCGATGACCTGACCGACGTGGTGGGTCCCGGAGACGAGGTCGGCGGTGACGATCTGGTTGCCGGCGATCGACGGATGCGCCGGCACCGCGCGGTGACCGACCACCCAGCCGCCGATGGCCAGCACGGCAGCGACCGCGGCGGCGGCAGCCAGCACCGCCGGGCGGTGCCGGCGCCGGGCAGGCCGAGGCGGGGAGATGGAGGCCAACACCCGCGTCTCAAAGCCGGCTGCGGGTTCGGCGGCCGGCGTCAGCTCGACCAAGCGGTCCGCCAGGTCCCCGAGCAGCAGCAGCTCGTGGCGGCAGGCCGGGCAGTGGTCGAGGTGCGCCAGCGCGTCGGCGCGGTCGCGACCGTCAAGGATGCCGAGAGCGAGCTCGGCGCTCTCCGCTCGGAACTGTTCGCAGTCCCACTCAGTCATCGTCTTGGTCCTCGGAGACGAGCGTGGTCCGCAGCCGTTGCATGGCTGTGCGGATCCGGGTCTTGGCGGTTCCCAGCGGTACCCCCTCGGTCTCCGCCACCTGGCTGGCGGAGAGGCCCACGATGCCGGCCAGGACGATGGCCCGGGCCTGGTGGCGTGGCAGCTGGTGCAAGGCGGCGCGGAGCTCCTCGGCGGACTCACCGACGACCGCTGAGCGCTCCGGGCTCTCGAAGCTCGTCTGCACCCGCACCAACAGCTCGTCGGGGTCGGCGGGGACCGGTCGACGGACCCGGGCAGTGTCGATGGCCAGGTTGCGGGTGATGGCGGTCAACCAGGCGCCGACCGATCCCTTGCGGGCATCGTAGGTGCGGGCATGGCGCCAGGCCCGTTCGAAGGCCTGCTGGGCTACATCCTCGGCAAGCCGAGGGTCGCCGAGCACCGACAGGGCCACGCCGTACACCTTGCGCTGGAAGCGGCGGACGAACGCGACCGTGATCTCCGCATCGTCCCCGCTCAGGCCGGCCAGAAGTGTCTCGTCGGGGAGCTGGTCCAACGGAAGACCGACGCGACGCACGCCAAACCATACGGCCGAGGGCGCCGAACGGATTGCAGAGCCCAAACGGACCCGTCGATCGCTACCGTGCGGAGATGCTGCGTTGGCCTCGTCCACAGCCACAGGTCCGCCTGTCGGGAGCGCCGCCGTCACCAAACGGAGCCTCGTCGTTCCACCTGTGGTGGCAGCTTCCGCCCGCTACCCTGACCGAGCTCAGCGCCGTGGTGGAGGTCGTGACCCCACCCTCGGTGGGGTCCCTGTACTTCTGGGCACTGCAGGTCGGCTTCGCCCACGACGGCCGATCGCTCGGGGCCGGTCACACGGGTCTGCAATGGCACCCGGCGGCGCCCGGCGGGGCGGTCAACTGGGGGGGCTATGACCGCGGCGGGCGGGAGCTGGCCGGGACACCGTCGGCCCTTCCTGAGGTCGACTCGGCCAACACCCTCCGCTGGCCGTGGCAGCCTGCCCGGCCCTACCGCCTCACGGTGTCCCGGGGCCGGCCGGGGGCGTGGCGCTCGGAGATCACCGATCTGGTCGACGGGCGCGGGGTGGCCCTGCGGGAGCTGGCGGTCGACGCCACCGAGCTGACATCGCCTGTGATGTGGACGGAGATGTTCGCCCGCTGTGACGATCCCCCGGTGACGGTGCGGTGGTCCGAGCTACGGGCCCGCCGGGCGGACGGTGGTGTGCTGTCCCCCACCGGGTTGATGACCACGTACCAGGCGTTTGCCGAGGGCGGCTGCTCCAACACCGAGTCGCTCGTCGATGGCACCTCGGTGGTCCAGATGACCGGCCTGGCCGGCCCTCGACGGGGCCAACACGGCCAGACCCTGCCCTATGAGGCGTGAGGGGCCGCCAAGCGGGCGACGCTGCGTCAGGTGTCCCCTCAGAGGCTGCGTGAGAACGACGCGGTCCCTTACGTGCTCGACACGGCGTCGGGGGCGGTGAGCCACTGCTCGAAGGTCGGTCCCTCCAGGCGGGCTCCCGGCCCCGGAAGGAGCGCCCCGTTGCGCATGGCCTTGCCGGCCGCGCCAGGCAGGGGCAGCGAGAGAACGGCGACCCGCTCGCCCCGCTGGCGGAGCAGGGCCCGGGCGAGGGAGACCAGGGCGGCGGGTTCGGGTCCGGCCAGCTCTCCGGCCATGCCGACCGGCTCGCTGACGGCCAGGTCGATCAGCGTCACCCCCACCGTGCGGGCGGCCACGGGCTGGACCCACATGGTCGGCGTGCAGGCCAGCGGGCCCCGGCGGGTCCGGGCCAGGATCTGGCTGGCGAACTCATGGAACTGCGTGGCCCGCAGTACGGTGGCCGGGACGGGTCCGGCGAGCGCCGCCTGCTCGTGGCACAGCTTGGCCTGGTAGTAGCCGTACCCCGCTGTTCGCTCCAAGCCGACGATGGACAGGGTGACCACGTGGTGGACGCCGCGGTCCGCACCGACGGTGGCCAGGCGACCGGCGACCTCCGTGAAGAACGCCGTCGCCCTCTTCTTGTTTGTGGTGACCACATTGGTGACGTCGATGATCACCTCGACGCCCTCCAGAGCCCCGTCCAGCCCCTTCCCGGTCCGGAGGTCGACGCCTCGCGCCCGGCTGATGACGACCACTTGGTGGCCGCGCTGCTCAGCGGCCATGGTCACGTACCGACCCACCATGCCGGTGCCACCTGCGACAGCGATGCGCATCTTCGCCTCCTTTGATGGCTTTGGCTCGAGCGACAACAAGCCGAGCCAGGCGTCGGCCGACCCCTCCGGGTGGCGAGGCTGATCCGTTGCATTCTGCACCGACTCCGAGCGGATCAGGTCGTTGGTAGCGGCTGGGGAACCGGCCGCAGTCGCGGATGGCCCACATCTGGCCGGCCGTGGGATGGTCATGCTCGACGTGGCCCCCCGCCGAGGAGCGCCCCACGCGTTGGGTCCGGGCGTTCGCCGATCAGCGGCGCCGGGTGCTTCCAGCCGATATCGGCGACGGCGTGGGCCTGGTCCGGCCCTCGCCAACCGGCCGCTGACCGGCGGCGACGGTGCCCCCGGGCAAGGCGATGGTGACGGTCGCCCCCGCGCCGGCGTTGTTGACGGCGCTGACCGTGCCGTGATGGGCGGTGACGATCTCGGCAACGATGGCCAGGCCGAGCCCGGCGCCTCCCGCTCCTGGGGCGCGGGCGGCGTCGGGGCGGGCGAAGCGCTCGAAGGCATGAGCGAGGAACGCTTCGGGAAATCCGGTGCCGGTGTCGACGACGGCGATGGTGGTGCCTGGGGGCCGGGAGTGCACGGCGACGGTGACGATCCCGCCCGGTGGTGTGGCAGCCAGGGCGTTGGCCACCAGATTGTCGACGGCCCTCCGGACGGCCGCCGGATCCGCCTGGGTGATGGCATGCTCGGCGACGTCGGCCACCAGATCGATCCCCCCCTTGGCGGCACCGGCCCGATGCCCCCTGGCCGAATCGGACACCACGGCGACGATGTCGGTCTCGTCGAGGCGCACCAAGGGGCCGCCGCTGTCGGCTCGGGCCAGGAACAGGAGGTCATCGGCGAGCGTGGAGAGACGTTCGACCTCCCGGCGGGCGTGGGCCACCGAATCCATCAGGTCGGCCCGGCTGCAGGCCGGGTCATCGGCCAGGTCGAGCTCGATGCGCAGCACCGAGAGGGGCGTCCGTAGCTCATGGCCGGCGTCAGCGATGAGGTCGCGCTGACGGTCCAGGGATCGCTGCAGGCGGTCGAGCAGGGCGTTGAAGGTCACGGCCAGGCTGGCCAGCTCATCGTCGGTGGCCGGCACGGTCAGCCTGCTGCCGGGATCGTGCGCGCCCAGCGCATCGGCATCGGCTCGCATCCGTTCGACGGGCCGCAGGGCGGCGCCGGACAGCAGCCACGCACTGAGGGCGGCCAGGACGATCAGGAACGGGACGGCCACCTCCAGCTGGTGGACGGCCTCGTTGGTGGCGCCCGTGGAAGGGCCGAGACTGGTCCCGGCAGCCACCACCCAGGTACCTGCTGGGGTGCGGACCGGCACCGCCAGGACCCGGACCTGCTCGTCACCGAGGGCGACGAGCAGATGGTGGGTACCACCCGATGCCGCCCGCACCTGGGCCGGCGACAGAGGAGAGGCGCGTACCTCTCCGGGCTCCAGGCTTGCCACCTGGCCGTCCGGGCGGTACACGGCGGTGAAGGCGTCGGCGGTGGAAGCCACGCGGTTGGCGCCGGGCGGCGGCGCGGTGCCCCGGGCGTCGGAGCGGTCCGTCCCGACGGCGCCGCCGGGCAGCGTCAACGGGCCGTCGCCGGTCGCCGAGGGACGGGCCATGGCCCCTGATCGCACGTCGAGGACCGCTGGCTTGACCCTGGCGCTCAGGGCGGCATCGAGCGACGCCGTCGCCCCACGGCGGAGGAGCACCCAGAACAGCACCAGTCCGGCGCCGGCCAGGATCATCGCCACAAGGGTGTAGGTGGCCACCAGGCGGGCCCGGATGCTGTGAGGCCTGAGGTTCGGAGGCCTGAGGTTGGGAGGTCGGATCACGGCGGGTCTCCGTCCCGCAGGCGGTATCCGCTGCCCCGGACCGTCTCGATGTCCTCTCGCCCGTAGGGCCGGTCGAGCTTGCGGCGCAGGTAGCCGATGTACTGGTCGACCACGTTGCTGGCCGGGTCGTAGGCGAAATCCCAGACGTGGTCGAGGATCTGGGTCCGGGTCAGAACCTCGCCAGGGCGGCGCATGAGCAGCTCGAGCAACGACAGCTCGGTGGCCGTGAGCTCGACGGGATCGCCGGCCCGGGTGACGGTGCGCGCCGCGGGGTCGAGGAGCAGATCACCGACAACGAGAACGGTCGGGCGTTCGACCGCACCCCGGCGGACCAGGGCCCGGAGACGGGCGGCCAGCTCCCCGAAGGCAAACGGCTTGGCCAGGTAGTCGTCGGCGCCGGCGTCGAGGCCGCGGATGCGGTCCGTCACCCCGTCGCGGGCGGTGAGCATCAGCACGGGTGCCCAACGACCCTTGGCTCGCAGCTGGGCGCACACGTCGAAACCGTCGATGCCTGGCAGCATCCCATCGAGGACCACGGCGTCGTAGTCGTTCTCCAACCCGAGCCACAGCCCGTCGGTCCCGGTGGCGGCGACGTCGACGGCGTAACCCTGCCGTTGCAGGCCTCGCTCCAACAGTGCGGCCATGCGGGGCTCGTCCTCGACGATCAGGACCCGCATGGGCCCATCACAGCTCCCGGAGGCTGGAGGACAGTCGGTGCGAAGCCCGTGTGGACACCAGGCGGGTAGCTCCACTGATGCCGGCGATGGCGAGACCGGCAACGATCAGGAGGTAGGGCCACGGGACCGACAGCGCCGCGGGTGGCGGATCGAAGACGCCGGCGAGGACCTTGACCAGGATCTCCGCCAGGATGCCACCCCCCACAGACCCGGCGCCCAGGGCTGCCAGGGTCACCACTGCGGTGTCGACCTGGACCAGGGCGCGCAGCTGTCCGCGGCGGGCTCCGAGGGCGGCGACCACGGCAAGGTCGCGTCGGCGTTCGGCCAGGCCCAGGCCGAGGACCAACCCGCCACCTGCGACGGCCAGCACCAGCCCGAAGCCCAGCTCCACCCGGGTGAGCCCGGCCAGGTCGATGGCTGTGAGGCTGGAGCCCACCGCCGTTCGGGTGGTGGTGATGTCGGTGATGGCCGGTCCCGAGCCCAGCACGGAACGGAGGTGGCCGGCGACCTGGTGGGGGTGGCCGGTGGTGTTGACCAGGAAGGTCCCGGCCGACGCCTCGCCGCTGGCGTGGGCCACGTAAGCCACGTTGGTGACGAAGAAGCTGTCGTGGGGGGCTGTGGGGAACTCCTTCACCACTCCTGCATAGTGGAACAGCACCGGTATCAGGCGTTGGGTGTGGGCGTCTTGGAGGCGGAGCGTGAGCGGATCACCGAGGCGGAGCTGATAGTCCTTGACCGTCTCCGAGCTGACCAGGATGGAGTCGGGTCGGGTGGCCAGCCGGCCGATCAGCTGGCTGGCCGTGCCACCGGTGAAGTAGGCGTCCTGGAGGGTGGTGGCCTTGGCGATGGTGGCCGGCCGGACGCCGTAGAGATCCTGGAGGTCGGCGCCGATGTAGGCGTAGCGGTGGACGAGCGGCTCCACGCTGCGCACCCCGGGAGCGGCGGCGATCTGTGAGCTGGTGCCCGCAGGGATCTGGGTACCGGGCGGGTTGGTGATCGACACGTCGGCCCCGTTGGTGAGGCGGGCGTCCACGCTGGCCTGGGCCTTGTAGGTGCTGTTGAACACCGCGGTGCTGGCCGCGAAGACCAGGGCCAGACCAGCGATCACCGACGAGCGGGCCAAGAGGGCTCGCTGCCGGCTGGCCGTTGCCGCCGCCAACCCGGAGAGCGGTCCGGAGAGCGGGCGGGCGGCCCAGGCGATCACCCGCCTTCCCCGGCGCAGGACCAGGTCGACGATTCGCCAGGTCAGCAGAGCGGTGCCGGCCCAGAACATGGCCGGTCCGGCGAAAGCCCAGTAGCTCACCGAGATGCTCGGCACCCCCTCGGGGGCCAGGACCAGGGAGTAGCCCTGCCGGCTGGTGATGGCGTAGACGACACCGGCGCCAGCCAGCAACCACAGGTCCCCACCGAGGCGGAGGACCGGTGGCAGGCGTCGACGCCGGGCGGCCCGCGCCGTTGCGCTGCGCCCCGCCGCCACCGTCGCTTCCCGCAGGTCGCGACGCGCCGGGATGAGCACGGCCACCGCAGCGATGACCAACCCGACGAGCGCCGACGCCACCATCCACAGGGTCGCCCCGGCCGTGGTGGCACCGAAACCGGCGTTGCCGAAGGAGGCAGCGCCGATGACAACAGCCGCCCCCAACCCGACAACGGCTCCGCCGATGCCGACCACAGCAGCTTCGATCGCCGCCAAGCCGAGGACCTGCGCGGCCCGAGCACCCCGCAGGCGCAGGAGCGACTGCTCGCGCCGGCGTCGGCCGGCCCCGGCGGCGGCCACCGTCACGGTCAGCGCGGCAGCCAGCACCGCGCCCGGAAGCCCGAGGAACACGAACAGGACCTGCGCATATAGGGCGTCCTTGCGGGCGGCGTCGAGGGTGGCGGCCAGGTTGTCACCCACGGTGCCGCCACCGGCCAGGCGAGCTTCGAGATGGTGGGCCGCTCCGACGACCTGAGCATAGGCAGCGGCGGGGTCCGACGACAGCAGGTGGCGGCGGACCACATGGATCTGCTCGGCCACCAGATCGGGCCGGACGACGCCCAAGGGGTCGAACGCCTGGTGCCACGCCCCCTGAGCAACGAGCACCACGTTGTCGGGGGGAGCGGACGCCTGGGCACCGGGACGGGCGCCAACGGTCTGAAACAGCGAGTCGATCTGCGGCAGGTCGATGACCCCCGCCACAGTGACGGCCACCGGGTCCAGCCCGGCCCGTTCGACGACCACCACGTCGCCGACGCGCGCCGCCAAGTTGCTGGCCGTCTGCTGGGCCAGCAGGGCCGACGGCGGTGCCCCGAGTGCGTCGGCGGTGGCCAGCGCGGGCACTCCCGACAGGGGACGGATCTCGCCGGGGAACGTCGAAGAGTACCCGGGTGGCAGACCAAGGACCCTGGCGGTGCCGGTCGTGTGGGTGGAGCCCCCGGTCGTGGTCCGCAATCCGTCGCTGGTGGCGAAGGCGACGGGCTGTGCCGTCCTGACCCCCGCCTCGGCGCGCACGACACCCAGGGCGGCGGCCGCATCGGTTCCCCGGCTGATCGCCACCTGCCAGTCCACCGCCACGGAACGAATCGCCTGGCGGGTCATCGTGGCCTTGGCCGCCGACAAGAAGCTGCCCAGGCTGGCCAGCAGGGCGACCGAAACAGCCACCCCGACGGCCACCGCAGCAAGGCGCCCGGCCCGGCGACGCAGCAACCCGCGGCACCAGATCCCTGCGGGGATCACGATGCGCTCACCACTCCGTCGGAGATGACCCACTCGGTGCTGAGCCGATCGATGACCGCCGGATCGTGGGTGGCGATGACCACAGCCGTCTGGGCCTCGGAGGCTCCGGCCAGCACCAGGTCGAGGAGCTCCTCGGCCGTGCCATGATCGACCTGGCCGGTCGGCTCGTCACAGAGCAGCAGGGTCGGGCGGGTGACCAGGGCGCGGGCCAAGGCCACCCGCTGGGCCTGACCGCCGGAGAGCTCCTCGGGCAACTGGGCGGCCATGGCGGTGAGGTGCAACCGGTCGAGCATCTGGGCGGATCGCTCGAGGGCGTCGCTCTGCGTGGCCCCGGCCAGGACCAACGGCAGGGCGACGTTCTCGGTGACGTCGAGGGCGCTGAGCAGGCTGGGCGCCTGGAAGGCGACGGTGACCCGGCCAGGGCAGGACGACGGGGGTCCGCCGAGCGCCGGCCACGAGATCGTTCCCGACGCCGGCGGCTCCAAGCCGGCCAACAGGTGCACGAGGCTGGTCTTGCCGGATCCCGACGGCCCGATGATGCCGATGCGGGCGCCGGGGAGGACCTCGCAGGTCACATCGTGGAGGACCGTGCGCGTCGAACGCGCCACCTGGTAGGCGACCGTGGCCCCTCGGCAGGCCACCACCGGTCGGGACCCCGTCGGGCTGCCGGGTTGTTCGGCGGTGAGCGATCCGGCCAGCCGGGCGGTCATGACGGTCGGCCGGGCGTGGGCGATCCCGGGTTGCTGACGATACCGTCGGTCAGGGTGAGGATGCGGTCGGCACGCTCGGCCAGCACGGTGGAATGGGTGACGACGACCACCGCACGGCCCTCGCTGGCCTGCTCGGAGAGCAGATCGGCCACGACCTCCTCGGTCTGGCGGTCGAGCTCGCCGGTCGGCTCGTCCGCCAGCAACACGGGCGGGTCGTTGGCCAGCGCCACGGCCAGGCCGGCCCGCGCCACCTCGCCTCCTGACAGGGCGGAAGGCAGGGCCGCGGCCCGGTCTTGGAGACCCAGCCGGGCAAGCAGGGTGACCACCGGCGCCCGGTCCCGGCGACCGGCCAGGCGACGAGCCAGCATCACGTTGTCGGCGACACTGAGGTGGCCGACCAGGTTGCCCGACTGCAGCAGCACACCGAGTACCTCGGCGCGCAGCTTGGCCCTGTGGCGCTCACCCACGCGGCTCATGCGCCGGCCGACCACGGAGACGCGACCACCGTCAGGGTCGTCCAGGCCGGCCAAGCATGCCAGCAGGGTGCTCTTCCCCGACCCGGACGGTCCCACCACGGCGACCATCTCCGCCCGGAACACCTGCAACGAGACACCGCGCAGGGCCAGGACCTCCTCGTCTCCGGCGTGGTAGAAGCGGTACAGGCGATGCGCGTCGATGACCGGCATCGCGTCGGCTGCCGCCGCCTGGGCCGGATGGTCGATCGTTGCGGCGACGCTCATCGCAGCACCAGGCTCTGGCTCATCTTGCGGTACGGGTCGACGTTGTCCGAGCCGATGGCGCCGGAGAGGTCCATCCTCACCACCCGACCACCTTGGCCGACCAGATAGGTCATGACCTCGTCCCGATACACCTTGCCGGTCACCTCGGCGGGGAGGCTGTTGACCTGCCAGGTGATGCGCACAGCGGGCCCCGCCGGCAGGGTTGCCGCCTCGGTGCGCACGACCTTGGTCGCCCGACCCGGACCGCCGAGCGTCGGGTTGACCTGGCTGTCGACGCTGGCCACCGTCGGGGGCACACCCGGTGACGACGTCACCGTCACGCTGTTGAGCTTGTCGGTGAACGTGACCCCGCCGGGAACTGTGGTCTGGCTCCACCCTTCGGGATGGACGAAGGTCGTCTTGCCGTCCGGGCTGGTCCACGACGGGTAGGCGACCGTGTCGGGGATGTCACCCGGCGGGCTCGACTCGACCGGTGCCGCGGTGCCAGCCCCAGTCCCAGCGCCAGCCCCCGCCGTCCCGGCGCTGCCGGAGGCGGGAGCGCTCGAGGCGGGATTGCCTGAGGCGGTCGTCGCGCTCGAGGCCTTCGACGCAGATGACCCACAGGCGGCGAGCAAGCCGGTGACCGCCAGCGCCAGGCTGGCGGCGTACAGAGGGCGTGGGCGCCACCGGCGGCGCTGGGGACTGGTGGATTCCTGCATGCCACCAGCATGAAGGGTCGAACATGTGACGATCATGTGGGCGAGGGCATGACCGCGTGCTAACAGCCCTGCTGCTCTACGCTCGTGTGTAGGTGTTGGTCCCAGCCCAGGGAGGGTCCCAACCGAGGACCATCGAAAGAAGGCACGATCATGTTCCGTCACCATCACAGCGACCAACCTGATCCGGCGTTCCTCGACGCCCACGCCGAAGCCGAGGCCCTCTACAACCGCCTCGGCCATGACGTGTCGACCCTTGACGACGGCGGCGACCCCGCCAACACTCAGGCCATGGTCGACGCCGGCGAGCGTTACAACACCGCAGGTGCACAGCTCGGTCAGGCCACCACGGTCGGCCAGCTGGCCGTGGCCCGCTCCATCGTCGTCGAAGGGCTCCATGCCACACGCTTGGTCCGGACCCGTCGAGGGCTCGATCCCGGCCCCGACCCCGCCGCCCCCGTGCCCGCCCCGGTTGCCGCGCCCGACCAACAGGGCGGCCCGGCCTGGGGTGACCAGCGAGGGCGTCGCCACGGCGGCCTCGGCGGGGCCCTGGGAGCTGGAGCTGCCGGCGGCCTCCTCGGAGGGCTGATCGGCGGCGGCGTGCTCGGCGAGATGCTCGGCGGCGGCGATGAGGAGCGCGGCGGCTGGGGTGGCGACGACGAGGGCGGCGCCTATGACGGCGGAGGCGGGGACGACGGCTGGTAGATCCAGCCGAAGCGAACGATCAGCGCGAGTAGGTCGTCGACAGAGGACTGCTGGACCGTCCGATGCTGCCACGGCGAGCAGGTGGGCGTCCGTCACTGACATGGACCATGCAGGCGGGAGCGGTCCACGATCCGTGCATCGAGCAGGCTGACATCGCAGGGCCAAGTCTCGTGATGTCGCTGCCGCACGCTCGGCTCAGCGCGTGGATGGTCGTCGAGCCAATCGCCAGCCCTGTCGGGATCGACTTGACCGGCGTCAAGAGCACGTTGGGATTCCTGCTGGTCTCACAGAGGTTCGGACTGCGGAGGACGCAGTGTCGCTGAGCGACGCGGTGACGCCGAGCGACGCTATGCGTCGCTGAACGACACTCCGTCGATGAACGACACTTCGTCGAGCCGGAGAGCGCACGAAGCCGGCCGGCCCGACCGTGGCGGCCTGCTCGCCGCCACCGGCCGTTACGGCAGCTTGGTCTCCAACGCCGGCGCTGTCCCCGAAGTCGGTGCCGTCCCCGAAGTCGGTGCTGTCCCCGAAGTCGGTGCCGGCGAGAGAGCGGCCGGCTTGAGTGTCCCAGCGCTGAGCTGAGCCAGAATGTCGTCGGCCTCGCTGTTGAGCTCCGCATGGTGCGCGTGCATCTCGAGGACCTCAGGGCTGGCGGACGACAGCTCGGTCGACGCCTGAGCCTCGGCGAACTGGCCGGCGACCTTCTGCTTGATCTCGACGAAGGACGGGGCCGCATTGCTCCCCGTGAGATCGGTGACGGCCTTGAGACTCGATGCCATCTCCTGCTGCATGCGGGTCTGGTCCACCTGCGCCAGGATGGTCCCCTTCTCGTTGACCTTCTGCTGCAGCTGGTCGGCAGACTCCTGCACGGCCTCTTTGGCGTCGTTCGCCGCCGCCTCCAGCTGAGGGATCTGGTTGGACAGGCTGGCGATCTGCTCTCGGACGCTCGCCACCTTGGTGGCGAAGGTCCGGGCAGCGTCGATGTTGCCCTGCTGCTGAGCGGCCAGAGCGGACTTGGTGTAGCGCCCTTCCTGGGTCGAGAGATCGCTCAGCTTCATCTTGGCCAGCTTGTCCTGGGCGATGACGTGGGCCGCCGCCGCCTCCAGATCGCGGTGATGGGCCTGCATCTCGCTGATGGCCTGTTGAACCTGGATCCGCGGGTCGGCACGGGCATCGAGCTCCGATTCGGCCTTGGCCTGCGCGTATGAGTTGGCTCGCTTGAACATCCTGCCCCACGACATGAGCACTCCAGACTTGTTTGGTAGACGGTGGATACCGTAGACGGCAGCCTTGCCGCCGGAACGTGGTGGATCCTTCCACGTCCGTCCTCGCGCCACACGGCATGGGGTGGCGAACCCGTCGGTAGGGTTGGCGCAATCCGGGAGAGACGATCAGGAGGCATCGGTGGTGAACAGCGCATGGCAACGTAGCGGTCCCCGGGTCACCACGGAGACCGGGTGGGTGGCCTACGACGAGCAGGCGGCCGACGTGTGTCGACAACTGACGTCCCTGGCGCCAGACGCCCACGTGCGGCTGGCCAAGAAGACCTCCAATCTGTTCCGTAGCAGGCCACGCATGTCGACCCCCGGCCTCCACGTCGCCGCCTTCGACAGGGTGATCGCCATCGACGTCGCCACCCGCACGGCCGACGTGGGCGCCATGACCACCTATGAGCACCTGGTCGACGCCACCCTCCCGTTCGGCCTCATGCCTCTGGTCGTCCCCCAGCTGAAGACCATCACCGTGGGCGGCGCCGTCAGCGGGTTGGGCATCGAGAGCTCGTCGTTTCGCAGCGGCTTGGTGCACGAGTCGATCCTGGAGATGGACATCCTCACCGGCGACGGGTCTGTGGTCACCGCCCGGCCCGACAACGAGCACCGTGACCTGTTCTTCGGGTTCCCCAACTCCTACGGGACCTTGGGCTACGCCCTGCGGGTCAAAATCGAGCTGGAGCCTGTCTCCGCCTACGTGCACCTTCGCCACCTGCGTTTTGGGACCACGGAGGCGCTGGCCAAGGCACTCGAGGCGATCTGCACCGACGGTCGCCATGCGCATGAAGAGGTGAGCTTCATCGACGGCACCGTGTTCGGGCCTGGCGAGTGCTACCTCACCTTGGGATCGTGGGCGGACACCGCCCCGGCGGTAAGCGACTACACCCGCACGGAGATCTATTATCGGTCTCTCCAGCACCGTGATCAGGACTGGCTGAGTGTGCGGGACTACCTGTGGCGGTGGGACACCGACTGGTTCTGGTGTTCCCGGGCCTTCGGGGTGCAGCGACCGTGGGTCCGCCGGCTCCTCGGCCCCCGCCTGCTGCGCAGCAGCGTCTACTGGAAGATCGCCGCTTTCGAGCGACGTCATCACATCAAGGAAGCCATCGACCGACGGCGGGGACTTCCCAGTCGCGAGAGCGTGATTCAGGACATCGAGGTACCACTGGCCAGGCTGGCCGAGTTCGTGGCCGGGATGGAGCGGGAGGTACCGATCTCCCCCCTGTGGCTCTGCCCGCTGCGACAGCGTGATCCCTCGGTCGTGTGGGACCTCTACCACCTCGATCCCTCCGAGCTGTACGTCAACGTCGGCTTGTGGTCGACCGTCGCTCTGGCCGACGGCATGGATCCCACCCACCACAACCGCTGGGTGGAAGACGAGGTCCGGCGTCTCGGCGGGCGCAAGTCGCTGTACTCGACGGCATTCTATGACGAAGCCACCTTCTGGGAGCTCTACAACGGACCCGTGTACCGCGAGTTGAAGGCTCGCTACGACCGATCGGACCGACTTCTCGATCTGTACGCCAAATGCGTTCAGGCCCGCTGAATGCCGACCGGAGCAAGGAGAACATTCGTGTCCGGTCATCTCCCCGTCGCCGAGATCCTCCAAAAGGTGGTCGGTCCGGCGGCTCCGATCGCCTACACCGCCTTCGATGGCAGTACCGCCGGTCCGTCGGATCCGGTCGTGTCCATCCACGTCCGTCATCGTCTGGCCCTCAACGCCATGGTCACCGCCCCTGGCGATCTCGGTCTGGCGCGTGCCTACGTGTCGGGGTACCTCGACGTGGAGGGCGACACCTACACGACCTTGAGCTTCCTGGCCGGGACGGCCGTTGGCGCCTTGACCTTGGCGGAACGAGCGAAGATCCTCCACGGCCTGGGCCCCAGCGTCCTGCGCCCCGTCCGACCACCGGCCGAGGAGGTCCGCCCCGGGCTGCTGTGGGGGCTCCGCCACTCGCTGTCGCGTGACTCGCGGGCGGTGAGCCATCACTACGACGTCTCCAACAGGTTCTACGCATGGGTGCTGGGCCCCTCGATGGCATACACGTGCGCCGTCTACCCCAACGATGATGCGTCGCTGGAGGCGGCCCAGGAGGAGAAGGTGGACCTGGTGTGCCGCAAGCTCGACCTCCAGCCCGGTCAGAGGTTGCTCGACGTGGGCTGCGGATGGGGGACGATGGTCCGCCACGCTGCCAGGCACTACGGGGTCCGGGCTCTCGGCGTCACCCTGTCACGCCAGCAGGCGGACTACGGGCGTCGGCAGCTTGTGGACGCTGGTCTCGACCACCTTGCCGAGATCCGCCACGCCGACTACCGCAGCGTCGCCGAGACCGACTTTGACGCCATCAGCAGCATCGGGCTCACCGAGCACATCGGGTCGAGGAACCTTCCCTCATACGCCGGCTTCCTGGCGACCAGGTTGCGCCCCCAGGGCCGCCTGCTCAACCATTGCATCACCCGACCCACCACCACCGCCCCCGTGAGAAGCCGTCGGGGCTTCATCAACCGCTACGTGTTTCCTGACGGCGAGATCGAGGCGGTCGGCACCATCGTCGGCGCGCTGCAGGACGCCGGGCTGGAGGTCCGTCACGACGAGAACCTCCGGGAGCACTACGCCAGGACGACCGGCGCGTGGTCAGCCAACCTCGACGCTCATTGGCCCGAGGCGGTGGCCGAGGTCGGCGAGGGACGGGCCCGGGTGTGGAGGCTCTACCTGGCCGGATCCCGCCTCGGATTCGAGGAGCGACGCATAGAGTTGCACCAGGTGCTTGCCACCCGCACGGAGGACGGTCAGGCCGGCATGCCACTGCGGCCCGACTTCTCCCCTCGTCGCCGCCTCAACCCCGTCCTGTAGCTTCGGACCGCTCAGCTGGGAGCGCCGGCCGGAAGTCGGCGGCGCCGGAGGCTCTGCGCGTCCGGCCAGCGGACGGCTTCGACCATCCGCAGCCGCTCGAGGATCCAGATGATCCTGGCGCTTGAGTCGATCTGGCCCCGCAAGACGCCGTGGCGAGCGGAGAGCGGATCGGCATGATGCAGGTTGTGCCAGGACTCACCCATCGACGGGATGGCCAGCCACCACACGTTGCCGCTGCGATCCTTGACCTTGAACGGGTGCTTCCCGGTCAGATGGCAGATCGAGTTGATGGAGAAGGTGACGTGGTGGAGCAGGGAGACCCGCACCAGGCTGCCCCAGAAGAACGCAGTGAGGGCGGACTTGAACGACCAGCCCCACAGGCCGCCGACGAGAGGAGGCAGCAGCATGGAGGCCACGACCAGCCAGTGGAACGAGCGGTTGACTCCGGCGATGGCCTTGTCCTCGAGCAGCTCGGGAGCGTAGCGCTCCTGGGAGGTCTGCTCGACGTCGAACAGCCACCCCAGATGGGCCCAACAGAAACCCTTGGTGAGGGCACGGAGGCTGGTCCCATAGCGCCATGGCGAGTGGGGATCGCCGTCCCGATCGGAGAACCGGTGGTGCTTGCGGTGATCCGAGACCCACCGGACGATCGGCCCCTGGATGGCCATGCTCCCGGCCACCGCCAGGGTCACCCTCAACCATCGTCTGGCCTTGAAGGCCCGGTGGGTGAAGTGCCGGTGGAAACCGACGGTGATCCCATGCCCGGTGATGGCATACATCGCCAGGGCGATCACCGCGTCGCGCCACGAGAGACCCCATCCCCAGAGGAGGGGGACGACGGCCAGGACGGCCACGAACGGCACGGCGATGAACAGTGCCAGCGCCACCTGCTCCCAGGGACGCTTCAGGTCCGCCTCGACCTCGGAGTCCGTCGGAACGGCCATCGGGGTCTCGACCCTGGCATCGGTCGTGATCATGGGGGTGCTCTCACTCTCGGAGATGGGACCTGGGACCAGGCCGATACGGGGCGTTGCACGGTGCTGCTGCTGACCCGAGCACCCAAGGCCCCGGCCGCAAAGCCGGGGACAGGGGTTTGACGAGCCTGCATCGAGCGTCTGCCGGAAGGTGGCAGACAGTGGTGTGGTCGCCCGGGGTCTAGGAGCGCTGAAGCGGCGCGACGATCAGATCCAACCCGAGCGTACCGGAGACCACCTCGGAAGCAGACATCGGTCAGCAGCCGGTTGGTGCTGCGAGCGTGATGGCGGAGCCGGGCGAAAGCATCGTCGACCATGACGCCGTGATACTGGGAGACCATCCCCTTGGCCTGCTCGATCCTGCTGGACAGGGTTGGCTGCACCGGGTCGGCGAGGAGCCTCGCCGGGTCGTCCCTGCTCAGGTCACCCGCGGTTCGCCCAGCAAGGCCGTGACTCGTCGCTCGACGATGAAGGCCACGAACGGCACCAGCCCGGCGGCGACCATGGCCGCCAGCACCCACAACGACAGGCGGGTCCGACGCACCAGATCGACTGCCACCAACAGGTACGCGATGTAGAGGGCGCCGTGCAGGGGACCGACGACGGTGACGACGACATCCACACCGGCGCCGTATTTGAGGGGCATGCCGACGAGGACGAGCAGGATGAGACCGAAGCCGACGACGTAGGCCATCACCCGGTAGCGCATCAGGGCACCGCTCATCGGGACTCCTCTGGACGCTCCGGCATCCCTCGTGGGTTCCGCCAGGTCTTGGCTCGACCCTGGGTGGCCAACGTGGCCAGATAGGAGTTGTAGGCGTTCATGCCACCGCTGGCCACCGGCCGAGCCGGCCCGCCGTCCCCCTCGTCGATGACAGCCAGGTCTCCGCCGGGGGCAGCGGCTGGACCGAGACGGGCGCGGTGCATCTCCAGGGCGGCTCGGTTGGCGGCCAGCAACTGCGGGGTGGCGGTCACGACGGCGCGGGGCTGTGCTCGGCGGACGCGCTCCTGGCGCCGGCCCTCCACCTCCGAGGGATCCTCCATGATCAGCTGCCACCAGCCGATGATGGCGACGATGGCGAAGACGGGCCACTCCACCGTGTAGGCCCAACTGAGGGTGTTGCCGCCGATGGCCCGATGGGCCTGCCACCAGCCAGCGTAGAGGCAGCTGGGGACGATGATGAGGAGGAGCACGTGCCACAGCAGCGCTCGCTTGGAAAACCAGCGTTGACGCACTGGTCCAGGCTAGAGGGTGGTGGCGGCCGGCAGCCATCGGCGGGCCCTACGGAGGATTCCTGGCCGCACGTGTCAGGTGGCTGGTGTCGTTGAAGCGACGCACGGCCCGGTGGCCAGCGCCGACGATGAGCTGAGAGATCGAGGCATTGTCCGCCGCCCAGAAGGCCAGCCGGGCGGACGACTTCACCTGAGCAGGCAGCGGTGGGCGGGGTGCAGGCGCGCCGTTTTTGGCCGGGTCCAGCGGACGCCCGGGTGGGGTGGCGGGGAGGGTCGAGGCCAGGCGGACACCCCCGGCGGCGCCGCCGTCCCCTCCCCCTGCCGTCGCGTCGGTGACGCCGGCAACCAATGCCGCAGTGTTGGACCCCGCGGGTCGAGGGCGCAAGCCTGGCGGCCGGGTCGAATGTTGCCGTCTCGGGACGCCGGATGCCTTGCCAGGACGGCGCCCAGTGCGTAGCTTGTTGGAGACGTAGGTTCAAGCTGCGGGCGGCGGGTTCGACCACCATATCGGGGACCGCGTCGCGACCTCGGAGCAACTGGAGTTCACAGCTGATGACCAGACGGTTCACGGCAGGGTTACCGTTGGCGGCGCGGATCGCAGCGGTCGTGGTCGTGGTGGGTTCCGGCGTCGGAGTGGCGAGCTTTTCCGCAAAGGCCAGTCTCCGCGGGCAGCAACCTGCCGTCCCGGCTGCAACCCAGCTCGACGCTCAGGCCGCCACCGCCACCGCCCGCCTGGCCTCGACCCTCCGTCTGCCGCACGCCGGCCGGCCCGAAACAATCACCCACCCGGACGCCGACCACGCCGCGGCGAGCGCGGCAAGGCCACCTGGGCCCGCCCGCGCCCCGGTCCACAGTGCGACCGCCCAGACCTCCACCCATTCCGCCAGCGGCCTCGACGTCAGCTCCTATCAGGGCAACGTCGACTGGGCCCAGGTGGCGGCGAGCGGTGGGCAGTTCGCCTACGCCAAGGCCAGTGAGGGGACCTCGTACATCAGCCCCTACTTCAGCCAGCAGTACCAGGGAGCGGCCGGCCAGGGGCTCATCCGAGGCGCCTACCACTTCGCCATTCCGGACAACTCGGCAGGGGCCGCCCAGGCTGACTTCTTCGTCGCCCATGGCGGAGCGTGGTCCGCCGACAACCACACCCTGCCCGGCATGGTCGACATCGAGTACAACCCGTACGGGTCGGAGTGCTACGGCCTGTCCCCGACCCAGATGGTGGCGTGGGTCACCTCGTTCGTCAACGAGTACCACGCTGACACCGGGCGATGGGCGGTCATCTACACCACCACCGACTGGTGGAGCACCTGCACCGGCAACAGCGCCAGCTTCGCCGCCCAGGACCCGCTGTGGATCGCCAACTACAGCTCGTCTCCCTACCCTCTGCCGGCAGGGTGGGCCAGCTACGTCTTCTGGCAGAACGCCGACCGCGGTGTCTTCCCGGGCGACCAGGATGTCTTCATCGGTCCACCAGCCCAGCTCCTGGCTCTGGCCAACAACAACCCGGTGACCAGCTACTACGCGCAGCTCGGGGGCAGCGGCTCTTATCTGGGCGAACCCACCGACAGCCCGCATCCGGTGGGCGGCGGCGAGGCCCAGGACTTCGGCGGCGGGTCAATCTACTGGTCGGCGGGAACCGGCGCTCATGCCGTCCACGGGGCAATCCTGTACCACTACCTGGCCCTGGGGGGACCCACCGGGTTCCTCGGGTTCCCCGTCACCGACGAGAACGGCACCCCCGACGGGATCGGCCGGTACAACCACTTCTCCAACAATGGTTCCATCTACTGGACCCCGGCGACCGGGGCATGGTCGGTCCACGGCGCCATCCGCGACCGTTGGGCGGCCCTGGGCTGGGAGCGCAGCGCTCTCGGCTACCCGACCAGCGACGAATACGCCATTCCCGGGGGTCGACAGAACACCTTCGTCTCCGGGCGCATCAGCTGGAGCCGATCCACCGGAGCCACGACGGTCGCCCGCTGACCCGTCACGGGTTCCTGATTCCCTATGGAGGACCCCGGCTGTCAAGGAGTTCTTTGATCGAGACGGCCGCCGACTCGCCGTGTCGAACGAGGAGGATGGCCGGAGGAACCCTGCGCCCGGGCGGGTCTTCTCAGGCGGCCAGCGCCTGCGTGGCCAGACCACCGTCGAGTTGGAAGCCGAGCTTGCGCTTGATCCGCTGCAGGGCATTGTCCACGGCCTTGGCGTGTCGACCGAGGTTGACGGCGATCTCCTCGTAGGACCTGCCGGCCACGTAGAGCCGCAGGACGTCGACCTCAAAGCCCGACAGCACCTCCGCCATGGTCCGGCGCAGAGCACCGACCTGATCGGCTCGGATGACCTCTTCGGCGGGGTCGGAGACGTGGTCGTCGAGGAGACCACCCAGTGCGGTTTCGCTGAGCTCGTCGCCGGGGCCCACTGCGGAGATGGACACCGATCGGTTCAACGGCTGGTGCTTGTGACGGGTGGCGGCCTTGATGGCAGTGATCACCTGGCGGGTGACACACACCTCGGCGAACGCTCGGAACGAGGCCTGGCGGTCGAAGCGATAGTCCCGGGCCGCCTTGAACAAGCCGATCATGCCTTCTTGCTCGACATCGTCATCGTCGGCCCCGACCAGGAAGTAGGTTCGGGCCTTCGAACGGGCGAAGCGTCGGTATCGGGCGATCAGCACCTCGAGGGCGTCCTCATCTCCGGCCTGGAAGCGGGAGACGAGCGCCTCGTCGTCAAGGTCGGTCAGTACGGGGAGGGAGTGAAGCAAGGCCATGTTGTCCTCGGGGTAACGGCCGCCGGCGACGGTCGTGGTCAGGTGCGGTGCCTTCTCCGAAGCGTCCCGGGAGGAGGAAGTGCCACAATTGCCGTGTTTGACCTGTTCAGACGGTCGAACCAGCTCGAACGGACTAGTCACTTGTACCTAGTCACTTGTACCTAGCTCTCCAGACGGTGTCAACGGTTGCGCGGGCGAATTTTCCTGAATTCGCTAGCGCAAAAGGGCCAAACAATCTGCTCTTGGGAGCTAAGGACGCGCCACCGAGGCCAAGCTGGCCAGGAGCCGGACGCGGGAGTCAGGCTCGAGCGCGCCCTCGGGCGACCTCAAAGCAGGCGAGCGCCGCCGCCGCCGACACGTTGAGCGACCCGAGTGGTCCGGCGAGGGGGATCGACACCGTCAGCTCACACACGTCATGGGTGAGTCGGGACAGTCCTCGGCCTTCGGCGCCCAGGACCACGGCGACCGCCTGTGACGCCACTCCCAGGTCCCACAGCCTGGTGTCGGCATCGGCATCCAGGCCGACGGTCCACACACCAGCTGCCGCCAGGTCCCGTAGGGCGGCGGGGATCCCAGTGGCCACGGCGACCGGGAGGTGCTCGACCGCTCCGGCCGCCGCCTTCACCGCCGCCGGGGTGAGCCGCGCCGCACGATGGCGTCCGATCACCAGGCCCGATGCTCCAGCGCACACCGCGGAGCGCATGATGGCCCCGAGGTTGTGCGGATCGGTGATCCCGTCCAACACGACGATCAGCGGCGGCGCGCCCCCAGCACTGGGCCGGCGCGCCAGGTCGTCGAGTCCTGCCGGCTGCACCGGGTCAGCGGAAGCCACCACGCCCTGGGGAGCCTCGGTGCCGGCTGCCGCATCGATGCGACCCCGAGCCACGGAGCGAACGGTGATGCCCCGGCGGTCAGCCAGGGCCACGATCTCGGCAGTGGGGCCGTCGGCGTCGGAGCCCTCGGCAACGAGGATCTGATGGACCGGCCGGCGCCCGGCGCGGAGCAGCTCGAGGACGGCCTGGCGCCCCTCCACCTGGTCACCGCCGAGCTCGTCGGAGCGACGGTTCGGGCTTCGGCCCGGAGATCCGGGATGGCGGCCCTGATCCCCTGCCTTCCGCTGGCCGCCCGTCCCGGCGTCACCACGACCGCCACCCGACCGACCGCCACCCGACCGACCGCCACCCGACCGGCTGCCACCCGACCGACCGCCACCCGACCGGCTGCCACGGGCGCCCCGAGCGGTCACCGCCGGCCCAGGACGGTGACGGCCAGGCAGGCGATGCCCTCTTGGCGCCCGAGGGCACCGAGGGTCTCCGCCCGCTTGGCCTTGATGGTCACGTCGGCTCCCACAACCTGAGCGACCCGTTCGGTCATGGCCGCGATGTGGGGGGCCAGGCGAGGGGCCTCGGCGATGATGGTGACGTCGACGTTGCCGACCACCCACGCCGGGGTGATCCTCTGTTCCATCACCTGGGCGAGCAGGACCATGCTGTCGGCGTCGGCCCACGCCGACTCCGAGGCCGGGAACATCGTCCCCAGGTCTCCCTCGCCCGCCGCTCCCAACAGGGCGTCGGCCACGGCATGGGCGACCACGTCGGCGTCGCTGTGACCGACCAGGCCAGGCGCGTCGATGGCCACCCCTCCGAGCACCAGACGGCAGGCCGGGTCGTCGCTGAAGGGGTGGATGTCGAAGCCCTGGCCGATCCTGGGCAGCGTCATGTCGGCTCCTGTCTGCGTGCCCGGCCACCGGGCAGGGCGCCGGGTCCGGCGCCGGGGGCCGGGCTGAGCAGGGCGGCGGCCACCACCAGATCGTCGCGATCGGTGATCTTCATGCTGCGGCTGCTGCCGGCCACCCGCTCGACCCGGCCTCCGAGTGCCTCCACCAGGGCGGCGTCGTCGGTGGCGTCGGTACCTGCAGAGTGGGCTCGACGCAGGATCGAAGCCCGGAAGGCCTGCGGCGTCTGGACCGCTACCAGCCGGCTGCGGTCGAGGGTGCGAAGGGTGCCGTCGGTGGCCACCTCCTTCACGGTGTCGGTCACCGCCAGCACCGGTATGGCGCCATCCGCCCCAGCGTCGACGGCGGCCAGCACCGCTTTCCACACCGAGACGGGGACCAGAGGGCGGGCGGCGTCGTGCACGGCGATGATCTCGGCATCGAGCGGCACGGCGCGCAGTCCGGACCGCACGGACGCGGAGCGGCTCGTACCGCCGGCCACGACGACATCGGCCTCCCACGCACCGGCGACGATGTCGGCCTCGGGCAGCACGGCCACGACGCCCTGGCACACCTCAGCGGCCGACGCCAGCGACCAGGCCAGGACGGAACGGCCGCCCAGTTCGGCGAACTGCTTCGGCGCCCCGAAGCGATTGCCGCTCCCGCCAGCGACGACCACGGCCCAGGCCTGCGGGCGGTGCGCCCCGGGTCTCCGCTCCTGTTCAGGCTGGGCGGTGAGGTTCAGGGCAGGGCCTCGTCCAGCTTCTCCTCGGCCTGCTCCTCCGACACACCGATGGCGAAGGTCAGCTCCGACACCAGGATCTGCCGGGCCCGGTTCAACATCCGCTTCTCACCCGCTGACAGGCCTTTGTCCTTGTCCCGGCTGGAGAGGTTCCGGACCACCTCGGCCACCTGGTAGATGTCACCGGACTTCAGCTTCTCCACGTGGTTCTTGTAGCGACGCGACCAGTTCGTCGGCATCCGCACGTCCTTCTTGCGGAGCACGTCGAAGACCTCTTCGACCTCTTCGTCATTGATCACCTCGCGCAGACCTACCTCGTCGGTGTTGTCCGCCGGGACCATGAGGACCAGGTCGCCGTACGCCAGTCGGAGCACCAGGTACTCCTTCTTCTCGCCGAAAGCCTCCTTGATCTCTCGGCGTTCCACGACTGCAGCACCGTGGTGGGGATAGACAACTTTGTCTCCAACATCGAACGGCATGAGGCTCCAAGGCGCAGCAGTGGGGGCAACCCAGGATACCGGACCACGGGATCAGGACCAGTTCGCCGGTCGGGGCGTCCCCGAGGGGATCAGCCCAGTAACGTTTCGTTCGGCATGGACGACCTGGCGCTTCTGGCACGATCTGATCTGTTCTCTGCGTTCGATGGGGACGCCCTCAACAGGTTGCTGACCGGGGCCCGATCATTGCGCTGCGACCGGAACCAGACCATCTTCGCCGAGGGTGACGACGCCGGCGAGCTGTTCGTGGTCCGCTCCGGGCGCATCGCCATCGGACGGCGCTCCCCCGACGGTCGCGAGTCGCTCGTCGCACTCATGGAGGCCGGTGATCTCTTCGGGGAGATGCCCCTGTTCGATTCCGGTGACCGCTCCGCATCGGCGAGGGCCCTCGAGTCCTCCGAGGTGCTCGGCATCCCGTTCTCCCTGGTCCGCACCGAGCTCGACGCCCGCCCCAACCTGCTTTGGGACGTGGTCAACCTTCTCGCCCACCGGCTGCGGTCCACGGACTCGGCTCTCGCCGACGCGGTGTTCCTCGATGTGACCGGTCGGACGGCCAAGCGGCTCCTCGAGCTGGCCGGCGCCGCCGACGAGTTCGTCCTGCCCATCACCCAAGAGGAGCTCGCGGGCCTGGTGGGGGCGTCGCGCGAACGGGTCAACAAGTCCATCGCCGCCTTCATCCGCCTCGGCTGGATCGAGCAGATGGACCGGAAGTACCGCATCGTGGCCCGGGAACGCCTGGCCCAGCGCTCCCGTTGAGCGCCGGGCACGATCGGTGTTGGGGGCCGCTCTCTGCGGCCCCAGGTGCTCAGCTGTAGCGGTCGAGGATGCTCGACTCGGCCAACCGGGCCAGGCCGTCCTTGACGGTCACAGCAGTGACGTCGCCGACCCCGTCGATGGCAGCCAGCTCGTCAACGGTCGCCCCCATCACCTTCTGCAGGTTGCCGCACCGCTCCACGATGTGGGCGATCACCAGCGGCGGCAGGCGGAGGATGCGGCCCAGCAACCGGTAACCGCGAGGGGCGGCGCTGGCGTCGAGGTCCACGGCGCCGCGGTGGCGGCCGGCCAGGGCGACGGTGTCGGCCACCAGGCCGGCATCGAGGAGCTGGTCGGTCTCCAGACCCTGCAGGGCACGGAGGGCGACGTCGACGGTGTCGGCTGACTCGCCGACCAGATAGTCGCGGATGACGTCACGACGGTCGTCCTCCACGCCGGCCAGGAGCTCGTCGACCTGGAGGCGGATCAGGCGACCGTCGGTCCCCAGCTCGACGATGTAGCCGGCCACCTCGGCGGCGATGCGCCGCACCATCTCCGCGCGTTGCAGCACGGTGGTGACGTCGCGCTGGGTGACCAGGTCCTCCACCTCGAGCGCGGAGAGCGACGTGGTCACGGCGTCGAGCCGCTGGCGGTAGCGCTCCAGGGTCTGCAACGCCTGGTTGGCCCGGCCCAGCAGCCGGGCCACGGTGGCCAGCACGTGCTTGTGGGCGCCCCGGTACAAGGTGATGACCTGCATGTCCTCGGACACGGCGATCACCGGGACGTCGATGCTGCGCGCCACCCGTTCGGCCGTGCGGTGCCGGGTCCCGGTCTCCGTGGTGTGCACCGTCGGGTTGGGCACCAGGTGGACGTTGGCCCTGGCGATCCGCCCGGCATCGGAAGCCAGGATGATGGCGCCGTCCATCTTGGCCAGCTCGGACATGCGCTGCGGGCTGAAGCTGGAGTCGACCAGGAAGCCGCCGGAGCAGATCTCCAGCACCTCGGGACCGTCGCCGACGATGATCAGCGCCCCCTTGTTGGCCTGCAGGATCCGGTCGAGACTCTCGCGCAGCGGTCGCCCCGGGGAGATGGTGCTCAGGGCCGCCATCACGGTCGGAGCGAGCGCCTGCACCCGACGATGCTACCGACCCCATGGCTCCTCCCCCGCCTCAGCTCGCCCACACGGCGCCAGGACCGAGGCGATGGCCTCCTGCAAGGTCGTCGCCCGCACAGCACGGAGCGGCCCACCTGTGGGCGCTGAGTGGGGAACCACGGCCCTGGTGAAGCCGAGGCGGCTGGCCTCCGCCAACCGCCGGGCGGTGTGCGCCACCTGGCGAAGCTCGCCGCCCAGGCCGACCTCACCGACGGCTATCAGATCGTGCGGGAGTGCCACGTTCTCGGCCGCCGAGGCCAAGGCCAGGCACACGGCGAGGTCCGCCCCCGGCTCGGCGATGCGCACCCCTCCGACGGCGGACAGGTACACGTCCTGCTCGGTGAGCTTGATCTGCGCCCGGTTGGCCAGGACGGCCACGAGGAGAGCCAGGCGGTTGGCATCGAGGCCGGAGACCGATCGCCGGGGGGGCCGCAGTGACGTGTCGGTCACCAGGGCCTGGATCTCCACCAGAAGGGGCCGGTAGCCCTCCATGGCTGGGAAGACGACCGAGCCGGGCGTGCCCTCGCGCCGGTCACCGAGGAACAGGCCGCTGGCGTCGGGCACGCCGATCAGGCCATCCTCGGTCATCTCGAACAGGCCCAGCTCGCCGGTGGCGCCGAAGCGGTGCTTGAGCGTCCTCACCAGCCGCAGCGCGTGGTGGCGGTCGCCATCGAAGCTGATGACCGTGTCGACGAGGTGCTCAAGGACCCGAGGCCCAGCCAGGGCCCCGTCCTTGGTCACGTGGCCGACGAGCAGCACGGCCACGTTGCCATCGCGGGCCAGCCCGGCCAAGGCATGGGCGCAGCCCCGGACCTGGGTGACCGAGCCGGGTGTCGACTCCAGCTCCGGGTCCCAGATCGTCTGGATCGAGTCGATCACCACCACCTGGGGACCGACCGAGGCGACCGCGGCGCCCACCCCGGCCAGGGTCGTCTCCGACACCAACCACAGCTCGGGGTCGTCCAGGCCCAGCCGGGCCGCCCGCCGGCCCACCTGCTGGGCGGATTCCTCGGCGGAGACCAGCAACGCCCGCCGGCCTCGCCGGGCCATGGCCGCCAGGGCCTGCAGCAGCAGCGTGGACTTGCCGATGCCCGGCTCGCCACCGACCAGGGTCACCGAACCGGGGACCAGCCCGCCGCCCAGCACCCGGTCGAGCTCGTCGATCCCGGTGGGGAACGGCGCACCCGCCCCGAGGTCGAGGTCGGCCAGGCGCATCGGAACCGCGTCGATGCCACCGGGGCCGCCGGCGCTCAGAGCGCCCGGGCGCCCAGGCCGCTCCGCGGGCCGGGTCGCCTCCTCCACCAACGTGCCCCAGGCCTCGCAGCCCGGGCAGCGGCCCACCCACTGCGGGCTCGCCGACCCACACTCCGAGCAGCGGTGCACGGTCCTGGTCCTGGACATGGGATCACCCTAGAGAGGCGCTGCGACCTCACCGGGTCTTTCGGGCCCGGCGGCGCCGGCGAAAGATGAGGATCACGACGAGGAGGAGAAGGACCGCGACGACCGCGGCACCGACGAAGGCCCCGGTGACTGCCACAGTGTTCACCGACTGCGAGGACGCGGAGAGGGCCACGGCCTGGCCGAGCACCGGCTTCCACGTGACGTCGTGGCCGTTGACCAACCCTGGAGCGGTCGCCCGGACCTGCCCCGGCAGGCGGACCGTCACCGAGAAGGTCAGGACCTGGGCCGCCGTCTGGCCACTGGCGGAGCTGAGCGATCCGGGATCGACCCCGACGGCCGAACCCAGCCGCTTGGCCAGGCCGGCGTCGCCGAAGCAGCCCGGCCCACACGTCAGGTCGACGGTCCCGGCGACAGCCAGGGACGTGCGCCACAAGCTGTGCCGGCGGGTCACCATCAGGCGGAACGGCCGGGTGGGCGCCGGCCCGCTCCCGGCCAGCGCGGCCACGTCGGCGCCGGCGCCGGCCGGGGTGGCGAAGTCCTTGGTGGCCCGCACCACCACGGTCCCGTCGCCACCGGCAGTTGGCCCGGTCACGGTCCATCCGGCCTGAGCCAGATCCGAGGTCTGCAGCTGCGACGCGAGATCTCCGACCTGGGTCTGGGCGGCCCGGTCCAAGGTGACGGTGACCCCCACTGTTCCGCTGCCGTCGGGCCGGACGGTGACGTCGATGTTGGTGGCCACACCGCACCCGGCGGCGACAGCAGAGATCAGCGCGGCGAGCACCGCCAGAGCCGCCCTGTCCCACCTCCGCACCCGGGGGATGGCAACGCTTCGAGGTCGGAGGAGGACCGGGTCAGTCGCCGGAGCCGGCACCGGCCAGCTCGACCGCCGGGGGCTCGAAGCCCTCGACGGCCCGGAAGGCGATGGCCGCCTCCTCGCCCTCGCCCTCGGCGTCGACGATGATCGTCTCGCCGGCCCGGAACTCCTTCCACAGGATCTTCTCCGACAGCGGATCCTCGACCAGGCGCTGCAGGGCCCGGCGCAGAGGCCTGGCGCCGAGCTGGGGATCGTAGCCGCGCTCGACGACCAGGAACTTGGCCTGCTGGGTCATCTCGAAGCCCAGACCCTGGCTCTCCAGCTGCTCGCGCACCCGGCGGATCATCAGGTCGATGATCTCGGTGACCTCGTCCTTGGTGAGCTCGTGGAAGACGATGATGTCGTCGATGCGGTTGAGGAACTCCGGCCGGAAGTGGTTCTTCAGCGCATCGTGGACCTTGAGCTTCATCTTCTCGTAGGTGAGAGCCTCGTTGGTCTTGGAGAACCCGACGGTGGCCTTGCGCAGATCGGCCGTACCCAGGTTGGAGGTCATGATGATCACGGTGTTCTTGAAGTCCACCGAACGGCCCTGCGAGTCGGTCAGATGCCCGTCCTCGAGGATCTGCAGGAGGGCGTTGAACACGTCGGGGTGGGCCTTTTCGATCTCGTCGAAGAGGACCACCGAGAACGGCTTGCGCCGCACGGCCTCGGTGAGCTGGCCGCCCTCTTCGTAGCCGACGTAACCGGGAGGGGACCCGACCAGGCGACTGACCGTGTGCTTCTCCATGTACTCGGACATGTCGAGCTGGATCAGCGAGGTCTCGTCGCCGAAGAGGAACTGGGCCAGCGTCTTGGCCGTCTCGGTCTTGCCGACGCCCGAGGGTCCCAGGAAGATGAACGAGCCGCTGGGCCGCTTGGGATCCTTGAGGCCGGCCCGGGTCCGCCGTATGGCCTGGGACACCGCCTTGATCGCGTCCTCCTGGCCGATGACGCGCTTGTGCAGCTCCTCTTCCATGCGCAGGAGCTTGGCCGTCTCCTCCTCGGTCAGCTTGTAGACGGGGATGCCCGTCCAGTTCGCCAGGACCTCGGCGATGACCTCCTCGTCGACGACGTCGAAGAGATCGACCCCCTCGGCTCGCCACTCCTGCTCCTTGGCCGCCTTGCGGGCCAGGAGATCCTCCTCGCGCTCCCGGAACGTCTTGGCCTGCTCGAAGTTCTGCTTCTCGATGGCCAGTTCCTTGTCCTTGCGGACCGAGGCGATCTCATCCTCGATGGCCTTGTAGTCGGGCGGGGTGGCCATGCGCCGGATCCGCAGGCGGCTGCCGGCCTCATCGATGAGATCGATGGCCTTGTCCGGCAGGTACCGGTCGGCGATGTAGCGGTCAGCCAGGTTGGCGGCAGCGACCACCGCCTGGTCGGTGATGGTCACGCCGTGGTGCGACTCGTAGCGGTCGCGCAGGCCCTTGAGGATCTCGATGGTGTGCGCCAGCGACGGCTCCTCCACCTTGATGGGCTGGAAGCGGCGCTCCAGGGCGGCGTCCTTCTCCAGGTGCTTGCGGTACTCGTCCAGCGTGGTGGCCCCGATGGTCTGGAGCTCACCGCGGGCGAGCATGGGCTTGAGGATCGACGCCGCGTCGATGGCACCCTCAGCCGCGCCGGCGCCCACCAAGGTGTGCAGCTCGTCTATGAACAGGATGATGTCGCCGCGGGTGCGGATCTCCTTGAGGACCTTCTTCAGGCGCTCTTCGAAATCGCCGCGGTAGCGGGACCCGGCCACCAGCGCGCCGAGGTCGAGGGTGTAGAGCTGCTTGCCCTTGAGCGTTTCCGGCACGTCGTTGGTGGTGATCATCTGGGAGAAGCCCTCGACGATGGCGGTCTTGCCTACGCCCGGCTCGCCGATCAGGACGGGGTTGTTCTTAGTGCGGCGGGAAAGCACCTGCATGACCCGCTCGATCTCGCGCTCGCGACCGATTACCGGGTCGAGCTTCTTCTCCCGGGCCAGCTGGGTGAGGTTGCGCCCGAACTGGTCGAGGACGAGCGAGCCGGTGGGAGCGGATTCACCGCTCGGGCCTCCGGTGGTGGCGCCCTCCTTGCCGGCGTAGCCCGAGAGGAGCTGGATGACCTGCTGGCGCACGCGGCTCAGATCTGCGCCGAGCTTCACCAGCACCTGGGCAGCCACGCCCTCGCCCTCCCGGATGAGGCCCAGGAGGATGTGCTCGGTGCCGATGTAGTTGTGGCCGAGCTGCAGGGCTTCGCGGAGCGACAGCTCGAGGACCTTCTTGGCCCGGGGCGTGAACGGAATGTGCCCGCTCGGCGACGACCCACCCTGGCCGATGATCTCCTCGACCTGGGTTCGCACCGCTTCCAACGAGATTCCCAGTTGTTCGAGGGCCTGGGCCGCGACGCCCTCACCCTCGTGGATCAGCCCCAGCAGAATGTGCTCGGTGCCGATGTAGTTATGGTTGAGGAGTCGCGCCTCTTCCTGGGCCAGTACGACGACCCTTCGGGCTCGGTCTGTAAATCGTTCGAACAAGGGAACCCTCCTCTCCAGTTGACGGCGGGTCCGTAGCCGTCAGTCTACCGGCGCGGTTGGTACATGTGACGCGGGCCTCTGGGCAATCGGATGCAACATCTTGGGACAGCGTCGGATTCCAGCTATTGCGGATGGGTGGCGTAGCTTCTAGTCGTGGCCAGCCTGGCGCCGCTGCTCCCCCTGCCCCATCTCGAGGACGATCTGGCCCGTGTCGAAGCGGCCTTGTTGCGCACCGTGCAGACGGGCGACCCGATCCTCACCGAAGTCGCCAGCCACCTGGTCCCGGCCGGCGGCAAGCGCCTACGTCCCGCCTTGGCCCTGTGCGTGGGTGAGCTCGATGGTGGCCCGGCCTCCGATGACGTCGTCATGGGCGCGTGTGCCGTGGAGCTCGTCCACATGGGCTCCCTCTACCACGACGACGTGATGGACGAGGCCAAGACGCGCCGCAACGTCGAGAGCGTCAACTCCCGTTGGGGCAACCTGGTGGCCATCCTCGCGGGGGACTTCCTCCTGGCCCGGGCGTCGGAGATCGCAGCGTCGCTTGGCACCGAGGTCGCCGGACTCCTGGCCACGACGATCGGCCGGCTCTGTGAGGGCCAGGTTCGGGAGCTATCCCAGACCTTCGACGTCGGTCGCAGCGAGGAGGCGTACCTGGCCTCGATCGCGGGGAAGACGGCAGCACTGATGGCGACAGCGTGTCGCATCGGTGCCATCACCGCAGGCATTGACCGGCCCCAGGTCGAGGCGTTGACCTCCTACGGCCAAGACCTGGGCATGGTCTTTCAGATCGTCGATGACATCCTCGACGTCGTCGCGACCGACGAGGAGCTGGGCAAGCCGGCGGGCAACGACCTCATGGAGGGTGTCTACACACTGCCGGTGATCCGGGCCCTGGCCTCGGCAGAGGCCGACGAGCTGCGGGCGCTGCTCACCGGGCCGCTCGACCGTCCAGCCGTCGACAAGGCCCGTGCTCTCATCCGCTCCAACGGCGCGGTCGGCTCGGCGCGCGCCGTGGCGCGCCGGTACGCCGCGGAGGCATCCGACAACCTCGACATACTGGGGGACAGTGCGGTTCTCAGCGCTCTCCGCTCGTTGCCGGTGCACCTGGAAGAGAGTGTCCCCGCCTGAGAACGGCGTCGATTGTCAGCGTGAGCCCATCTGGTGACGTACGCCTCCGCCGACCGGTTCCACCCACGATGTCTCACAGGTGCCGTCGCCGAGGCGGTTACTCGATCGCTCCGGTGCCACCCGTCCTTCGTTGGCGGTCGGCTCCCCGAAGACCACGCTGGAGTGCGGCACTCCATCACAGCTAAGAGGCGGCGCGCCGAGGTATTCCGTCGACATCACCGACCAGCTCGTGAGGCGGCGCCAGTCGGCGGGCACGATTATCCTGCCGATCTCGAACTCACGCCCGTCGGTCTGGTCCTGCACGAGCGCTCCCCACCATCCAGGCTCGTCGGTCCAGACGCGCAGCGCGTACTCCCGCCCGGCGACCCACGGAAATGCGATGCTGCTCCCGTTCCCGAAACCGTTGCCGGCCGCGGACCGGCCCCCCTCGATGAGGAAGATGGCGCGCTTGTCGCTACCGTCGGTTTGGAACCCGACGTGGCCGCCGCCGCCGCCCACGAGCTTGAACCCGTGGGCCCAGAGATAGCCAGCACCTGGACTGAGTTCGACCTCGGGTACGACGAGGTTCTCGAAGCTGCTGTATCCCATCGGGACTGTGCGGTACACGGTGGGTGAGGGGGGCCACCACCACTCCGTGAAGATGGGGCGCGGCATCGGTGCCTGCCGGCGTAGACCTCTGGCCACGGATCAGGCTCCGCGTTCGGGGCGCATCGTGGGGAACAGGATCACATCGCGAATGTTCGTCGCGCCGGTGAGCAACATCGCCAGGCGGTCGATACCGATGCCCAGCCCTGCGGTGGGTGGAAGGCCGTATTCCAGCGCCCTGACGTAGTCATGGTCGAACGCCATGGCATCCTCGTCGCCGGCGGCGCGCTCGGCGGCCTGGGCTTCGAATCGTGAGCGTTGGTCGTCGGGGTCGATCAGCTCACTGAACGCGTTGGCGAGCTCACGGCCCGCGACGACTGCTTCGAAGCGCTCGACGAGCCCAGGTTGGGTTCGGTGAGCACGAGCGAGGGGCGAGACCTCGAGGGGGTAGTCCAATACGAAGACCGGGCCCCACAGGTGGGGTTCCACCGTCTTCTCGTAGATCTCGAGAAGAAGCTTGCCCGGGCCCCACGATTCCTCGGTTGGCACTCCAAGCGCGGCGGCCACCTTGGCCAGCTCGTCAGTGTCCGTCTCGACGCTCAGCCGGCGCCCGGTGTGCTCCTCGATCAGCTCCTGCATCGTCGCCCGCCGCCACGGCGGCGTGAGGTCGACGTCCTTGCCGTCGTACTCGAGCCGGGCGGAGCCTCGCAGCTCTGCGGCGAGGTGGGCCACCAACTCCTCGGTGACGGCC
>JALYZO010000152.1 GCA_030945745.1 Actinomycetota bacterium | reverse complement strand
TCCCACACCAGCGGCCCTGATGGGGGCAGCCTCCGCAGGGGCGCCACCACCGTCGCCAGGACCGCCCGATGACCGTCGGCGCCGACCAGGGGACCGGCCCACGGCCCGACCTCGAAGAGCTGCAGGGAGGTGTCGTTCACCACCTCGGCCAGGCCCGGATCGGCCCGCAGCCCCCGATAGGCCCGCCAGTCGGCGGAGTGGAGAAGGACGACCCAGCGAACGCCGACGCGGGCCAGATCCCCGGCCACGGGCTCGGCACCACGGGCTCGGCGCAGCACCGGGCCCAGGGCAGCCAACCGGGGGTCGGCCAGCTCGACGTCCGCCGGCGCCCCGAGTGCCGGGGAGCTGATGACGTCGCCGCCCAGCGCGTCGGGGAGGGGGTTGAGCACCTCCTGTCCCCCGGCGACGGCCAGGGGCAGGTGGCGATCGAAGGGAAGGGCGAGCACGGGCCCGGGCCGGCGGTGGATCTCGGCCCGAGCACGGCTCCACCCCGCGGGAGTGCCAGCGGGCCGCAGCCGCTCCCCGACACCCCACAGGCCGGGGAAGGCGAGGACGCCGGCAGCCGCGGCCGGGGCGCAGCGCACCAGGGTCGGTGCCAGACGGCCCCGGGCGGCGCCCAGGCGGACCGCGCCGAACGCGGCGGCAGGTGCCACCCACACCAAGGTGAAGGCCATGGCCCGCTGGCCTTCGCGAAACGACGCCCCGACCACGGTGGCGGAGAAGGCCCGATCGATCGTTCGAAGTCCCGGCAGGACGCCGGCCAGGGCGATGACGACACCCAGGCCGGCCAGGGCCAGCGCCCGCCAGCGCCACGCTCTCGGCAGTGCCGAAGCGCCGAGGACAGCGAGGACGCCGAGGACGGTGCCGAGGACGGCGGCACCGGGCCCGGCGTCGCCACCCACCTGGCTGGCGACCCGCCAGAACCCCTGGCCGGCCAGCAGCCGGAGGGCTCCACCGACGCCGTGGGCGTGGGTGGGGAAGGCCGTCGACCCGGCCAGCCGCAAGCCACCGGCCGATGCCACCACCAGCCCCGGCACCAGCCATGGGAGCTGGGCCACCGCCGCCAAGGCGGTGCCGGCCACTGCAGCGGCGCTGCGCTCGGCGACGAGTCCCACCAGCACCGCCACGGCGACGAAGCTCCCCCCCACCGAGCCCGTGGCGGCCATGGCGGCCGCCCACAGGAACGTCGTGGCGGGCCGTTTCCCCGGCGCAAGCAGGGACGGCAGCGCCCAGGGCAGCACGGCGGTGGCGGCCAGGACGTTCAACTGGCCGGCACCGAGGCGCGTGAGCAGGAACGGAGAGACGCCATAGACCAGGCCCGCCCCCAGCCTGGCCACCCCGGGGGCCCCGGCCGCCAAGCGGGCGGCGCCCGCGAATGCGACCATGACCGCCGCTCCCATCACCATGGCGGCCGAAGCTGCGCCACCGAGGACGGCGGAGAACCAGGCGAGGGCAAGGCCGAGGGGCACCCGGCGGGGCAGCTCGGGGCCCAGCCCCCAGATCCCTGAGGGCACGGGGAAATCGTGCACGAAGGTGGCGTCGAGCAGGAAGAGGTTGCCACTGCGCAGGGCCGGCCCCACCACGGCCAGGGCCAACGCAGCGCCGACCAACCAGGGCCAGGCCTGGCCATAGGCTCGCCAGCCCGGAGGTGATGGCGCGGTCGTCAACGGTCCCGGGTCACGTAGTACGTCCGGTCTCTTATGGCGATGCCCACCCGTGCCCGGTCGACCTCGAGGACCCGGCCGCCGGCCCGGCGGACCAGAGCCATCACCTGGGCTTCGGGAAGGAAGTTCATGGTCATGGGGAACAGGCCCAGACGGCGGTAGAGGAACGCCGGGGGCACTCCGGCCTGCGCCAGGCCGGCGTAGAGGGCGCGGCGTGTGTCGTAGGCACGCCGCTCAGCCCTCGGCATGTGGGCCGGAAGCTGCACCACCCAGAGTCCACCGGGTGCCAGGAGCCGCAGGAGGCTGGCGAGGTAGGCGACGATCGTCGGGGGGGAGTCGAGGTGCTGGAGGACATGGAAGCTGTAGACCAGGTCGAAGGACCGGTCGGGCCATCGTCGGAGACGCTCGTCGGTGTCGGCAACGGTGACGAAGCTGCAGTTCGAGCTCGACGCGTGCAGGGCCCGAGCCTGGGTGACCATGGACTCGGAGATGTCCGCTCCCACGTAGTGATCGAAGGCTCCTGACAGAGCCGGGACCAGCCGCCCCACCCCGCAACCGAAGTCGAGGGCGCGGTCCCATCTCTGCGGGTGCCTCAAGGCCCGGCACCGTGCCAGCAACACCTGCCCCTGGCGGATCCCGGTGGCCAGGAACTCGTCGCCGTCCCATCGGCCGAACTTGTGTCGCCGGTAGGAGAGGATGGCCCATAGGGGGTCGCGCCTCGCCAGGTCCTCCCACTCCCGGCGGTGCCGCTGGAGGCCGCCCGACGTCGGTCAGCCCTTCGAGCCGTGGCGGGAGGTAGCGCTGGTGACAGCGGCTGACCGCGGGCTGTCCTCCTCCACGTTGCCTCCCCAGAAGTCGCCGAACGGCCAGTGATCCTAAGCAGTGCGGCCGTGCAAAGCAAAGAAAAAAGGATGCCACCCCAAGAGGTTCCTCGTTTGGCATCGTCGAGAACGTGCGCGCCCTGTTCAGCTGCCTCCCCGGTCTCGGCCACTTCCATCCCATGGTCCCGCTGGCTCAAGCACTGTCCGACGCCGGCCATCAGGTGGCTTTCGCCACCGCTGAGCGCTTCTGCCGGCGCGTGGTGGCGCCCACCGGCTTCGAGGTGTTTCCCGCCGGCCTCAGTCCGCCCGAGGTCGAGGAGCTGATGGTGAACGCCCCATCCGACGGCGACGCGAGCCTCTCGGACGCCGCCATGGGAGCCCGCATGTTCGCCGGGGTGGCCGGGCCCGCCAAGGTCGCCGATCTGGCCAGGGTGATCGACGCCTGGGGGCCGAGCGTGGTGGTCCACGACACCGTCGACTTCGGGGCCCCCGTAGCGGCCGCCCACGCCGGACTGCCCTGGGCCGGCCACAGCTTCGGCGCACTGCAACCTTCCGAGCTGTGGGACCGCGCCGCGGCCCTGATGGCGCCCACGTGGCGGGAATGGGGCGTGAGGCCGGGACCGGCGGGCGGGATGTTCCGCTACCTCTATCTCGACATCTGCCCCCCCGCCCTCCAGGCGCCCCGCATCGCCGGCGTCGCCGTTGCCCGACGCCTTCGCCCCGTCATCTTCGATGCCTCTGGAACGACTCGGTTACCAGACTGGGTGGGTCATCTCCGTGATCTCCCGACCGTCTATGTCACTCTGGGGACCGTCTTCAACCACACGGCGGGGCTCTTCGAGACGGTGCTGGAGGCCCTGGGCGCCGAGCCTGCCAACGTTGTCGTCACCGTCGGGCGAGATCGCCATCCCGGCGATCTGGGCGAACAGCCGGACAACGTCCGAGTCGAGCACTACCTGCCGCAGTCGCTGCTGTTCCCCCACTGCGACCTCGTCGTCTGTCACGGCGGGGCGGGCACGACCCTCGCCGCCCTGGCCCACGGGCTGCCCCTGTTGATCCTGCCCCAGGGAGCCAACCAGCACTGGAACGGAGACCGATGCGCCGCTCTGGGGGCGGGCATCACCCTCTCCCCGAACGCCATCACGCCCGCAGCGGTACGGGAGGCCGCCCTTGAGCTGCTGGGGCGACCCAGCTACCGGGCTGGCGCCCAGCGCGTCAAGGCGGAGATCGAAGCCATGCCCGGCCCTGAGGCGGCGGTCGGGCTGCTCGAGGAGCTGGCCCAACGCCAGCGACCGTTCACCCGGGACTGAGATGCGTCGGGGCGCCGTGCCTACAGTGCGTGCCATGGACCAGCCCGCGACCGACGCGCTCCGCCAGGCGATGCCCTTCGCCGCCGCCCTGGGCCTGGAGGTCATGACCAGTGGCCCGGATGAGGTTCGGGTTCGCATGGGATGGGCCGAGGAGCGCTGCACGGGCGACGGGATCCTGCACGGGGGCGCAGTCATGGCCCTGGCCGACACCACCGGGGCGAGCTGCGCCTTCCTGAACCTGCCGGAGGGATCGCTCGGCACCGCCACCATCGAATCCAAGACCAACTTCTTGCGGGCGGTGCGCTCCGGTTGGGTCGAGGCCCATTCCCGACCGCTCCACGTCGGCCGGACCGTGATCGTGGTGGAGACCGACGTCGCCGACGACACGGGCCGGCTGTCAGCCCGGGTCACCCAGACCCAGGCCGTTCTGCGATGACCTGGCCGTCGGCGTCGCAGTAGTGTCCGCCCACGACGAGCAGCCTGAAAGTGCGTTTTGCACCTAGATGCACCTTGCCGATGGGAGCACGGTCCGCATGACGCTGACACCGAACCTGGCCGATGTGGGGCAGGCCACCGAGGGGGCGACCCCGGGTCTCGCTGCTGTGGGCGGGGCCGCCCGACGGGGACCGGCGGGGGTCAGGCGGGCGATCGGCTACATCACCACCCTGGCGTTCCTCATCGTCATCAACTTCTTCCTGCCCCGGGCCATGCCGGGCAACCCTCTCGTGGGGCTGGTGGCCAACCCGCACTCCCCGGCTTTCGTCAACGACCCGGCGACCCGGTCCGCCCTGGCCCACTACTACGGGCTGGACCGGCCCCTGTGGTCGCAGTTCAGCCACTACCTGAGCGGCCTGGCGCACGGCGACCTGGGCGTGTCGATCACCACCAACACCCCCGTCACCAAGCTGGTTCTCGAGCACCTGCCCTGGACCGCGCTGCTGGTCGTGAGCGGCATGGCACTCGCCGGCGTGGCCTCGGTGATCGGCGGCGTGACCTCGGGCTGGAGGGGGGGCACCGCTGTCGACCGGCGCCTCATGGGCATCTTCTACACGCTCGGCTACGGACCAGTGCTCTTCCTGGTCACGCCGGCGCTGTTCTTCCTGGCCGTCAAGCTGCCGATCGTCCCCCTCTCGGGGGGCAGCACCCCCTTTGCCACCCACGGCTTTCTTGGCCAGGTGGGCGACGTGGCCCACCATCTTGTCCTGCCGGCCCTGGTCCTGACCCTTGTGGTCGTCGGCTACCAGTACCTGCTCATGCGGGGGGCCGTCGTCAGCGAGCTGGGTGCCGACTACCTGAAGCTGGGCCGGGCCAAGGGCCTCGGGGATCGCCGCCTCAAGTACCGCTACGCGGCCCGCAACGCCCTGCTCCCATGGGTGAGCGCCACCGGCGTGCAACTCGGCAGGTCGGTGGGGATCGTCCTCATCGTCGAGCGCCTCTTCGCCTGGCCGGGCCTGGGCAACCTCATGTCCACCTCGGTGGGCACTCGCGACTACCCGACCATGCAGGGTTGCTTCCTGCTCGTCGCCGTGCTCGTGCTCACCATGAACCTCCTGACCGACCTGGTCTACGCCCGCCTCGACCCCCGGACGACGGCATGAGCAGCCCGCTCAGGCAGCTGTCACGATCGACCGCGGTGCTCGTAGGCGGAGGCATCGTCGCCCTCCTGGTGCTGGTGGCTGTCTTCGCCCCCCTGCTCGCCCCCTACGACCCGGTGGCCATCGCCGGTGACTCCTTCCTCTCCCCCTCGGCGCAGCACCTCCTCGGCACCAACGCCGTCGGCCAGGACATCTTCTCCGAGCTCATCTACGGGACGCGCATCTCCCTCATCGTCGGGGTGGGCGCGGCCGGTCTCACCGTGGTCGTGGGCACCATCGTCGGGGCGGGAGCGGGGCTGATGGGAGGGGCGGTGGAACAGGTCGCCATGCGACTGGCCGACCTGTTCATGGCGCTCCCCGTCTTTCCCCTCCTGATCGTGATCGGCGCCCTGGCCGGCGCGGGTCAGACACAGATCATCCTCGCCCTCGGCCTTCTGGCTTGGCCGGGCACAGCCCGAGTCCTGCGCAGCCAGACACTGAGCCTGCGCCAGCGGGGCTTCGTCGGAGCGGCCCAGGGCTTCGGGGGCGGTCGGCTCTACGTCATCCGCCGCCACCTGGTCCCTGCCCTGGGGCCGATCCTCGTGGCCGACTTCGTCAACTGGGCCTCCAACGCCATCTTTCTCGAGGCGGCCCTGGCGCTGTTCGGGCTGGGCAATCCGCTGGAGGTGAGCTGGGGCGCCATCTTCAACGCCGCCTTCAGCCACACCGGCGTGTTCTTCAGCTCATTGTGGACGTGGTGGCTGCTGCCGCCGGTGATGGCGATCACCGTGACCATCCTGGGCTTCGTTCTCCTTGGTGTGGGCCTGGAGCCCATCTTCAACCCCCGTTCAAGGGTGTTCGTCGAGAAGGCCAAGACCGTGACCGGACCTGCAAGGGCCGAGAGAGCAGAGGGGATCTGATGGGAGCCATGGGCATAGACAGGCGGGCGTTCGTGCTGGGGGGACTGGGAGCGGCCGGAGCAGTGATGCTCGGCGCGTGCGGCTCCACCCGGACCCAGACCTCCTCTGGAGGGGGCGGCTGCCCCATCAACCAGCCCTGTGCCCGGCCGACCATCCGCCAGGACTCCGGGGTCGGCTCGGGCTTCCCCTCCCCGTTCGCCTACCAGTTCGGCGCCGCCGGGTACTACAACGTGGTCCTGCTCTACGACACCCTGCTGTGGACCGACCAGACGGGGAAGTTCCTCCCCTGGCTGGCGTCGAGCTACACCACGTCACCGGACGGGCTGACGTGGACCTTCCAGCTACGCAACAACGTGACCTGGTCGGACGGCCAACCCTTCACCGCCGACGATGTGGTGTTCACCTTCGAGTACTACGCGGCCCACGCCGCCACCCTGGCGGCGGCCACGATCGGGGTCCCGCCGATCCCCGTCCAGGCCAGGGCCAGTGATCCCCACACGGTGGTGGTCCAACTGTCGAGCCCCATCGCCACCTTCGGCTGGGACGTGGCCGCCACCCTGCCCATGACACCCCGGCACGTGTGGTCGGGGATCAGCGATCCCCGCAAGGCCCAGGACCCCAAGCTGCTGGTCGGCACCGGCCCCTACAGGTTGGCGTCGTTCTCCACCGCCGAGAACACTGCCCTGTTCACCGCCAGAGACGATTACTTCCTCGGCCGCCCCTTCGTGGCCCGCATCCCCACCGCGCCGGTCACCGACCAGCTACAGGCCCTGCTGGCCAACCAGATCGACGTTGGTGGCACCTCCCCCGGCGGGGTACGGCCCGACGCCCTCCAACCGTTCCGGTCCGACCCGTCCTACGGGGTGCAGCAGGCGCCCACGTCGTTCACCACCACCCTGCGGTGGAACCTGGCCAAGGGGGGGGCCCTGGCCGACGTCCGCTTCCGCCAGGCCTGCGCCATGGCCGTCGACACCAAGTCCATGGTCTCGCGGCTGCTCGGCGGCCAGGGGACGGTGGGAAACGCCGGCTTCATCAACCCCGCCGACCCCTACTACACCCCGGTCCCCCAGTACGCCTTCGACCCGGCCGCGGCGAGGCGGCTCCTGGACCAGGCCGGCTACCCGATGGGCTCCGGCGGCGTCCGCCACGGACCCGACGGCAAGCCGTTGAGCTTCGAGCTCGTCGTCACCAGCCAGTCGCCGGCGGCGGGGGAGCTGGTGATCAGCTACCTGAGCGCCATCGGCGTGCACCTGACCCCCAAGTTGACCGACGTCCTCACCTACTTCTCGGTGATCCCCAAAGGCAACTACGAGATGGCCGTTGGCTTCGACGGCGGCAACGTCGGCGACCCCGACCTCCTGCGCCAGCACTTCTCGTCGACGGTAGCGCCCAGCAACTTCAACACCTCCGGCTCCGGCTACGTCAACCCCACGCTGGACAGCCTGTGCCAGCAACAGCTGACGACCCTCGACCCCGGCGCCCGGCGCCCGCTCATCAACCAGATCCAGCAGATCGTGGCCCACGACCTGCCCATCCTGGCCCTCTTCTACCCCAACACCTACACCGTCTGGCGGCGCTCCGTGTACGACCAGTGGGCGAACGTCCCCAGCAACGTCGACGGCGGGGCCACCTACAACAGCGACAAGCACTCGTTCATCTTCGGGGTGAAGACCGGTCTCACCGGGCGGCCGGCGCGCTGACCATCGGGAGGCCGGTACCTCCTCAAGGCGTCTACAATGAAGACCTCGACCACGGAAGGTGGACGGCATGAAGCTCGGGATCGTCGGCAAGGGCGGGGTCGGCAAGACGACCACGTCGGCTCTCATCGCTGAGGCCTACACCCGGCGGGGTCAGCGGGTGGTGGCCATCGACACCGACTCCAACCCCAATCTTGGCGTGTCGTTGGGCCTCACGCTTGATGAGACCGAAATGATGCCGGTGCTGCCGCGAGCGTTGATCGTGGGGACCGGTGGCAGTGGCGCCACCGCATCCAGCTTGCTGAGCGAGTACGGCCGGGCAACGCCGGCGGGAGCAACGCTGCTGTCGGCCATCAAGGTCACCGAGGCCGGAGCGGGCTGCACCTGCGGAGGGCACGCCACGGTCCGCAGCCTGCTCGGGGCCGCCCTGGAGGACGAGGCCGATGTGGCTCTGGTCGACATGGAGGCCGGCTTGGAGCACCTGAGCCGTTCGGGAGGCACCCTGGCCCACGCGGATGTTCTCCTGGTCATCATGGAGCCCAGCCGCAAGTCCGTGATCACCGCGGCCCGCACGGTGGCGCTGGCCGAGGAGCTGGGGATCCCCCGGACCTATGCCGTAGGCAACAAGGCTCGTCTGCCCGAAGACGCCGAGTTCTTCGCGGATCGCTGCGCCGAGCATTCGGTGGTGCTGGCTGGGGTGATCCCGTTCTCCCCTGATGTCGTCGACGCCGATCGGGCCGGCCAGCGCCTGGGCTCTGCGCGCGCCGAGCCGGTACGGGCAGCCGTCGAGGAGCTCCTGTCGTTCCTCGACGGGGTGATGACCCCGAGCGCCTAGCCCGGGGCGGTGCTCGAGGAGCGAAAGGGGGAGTGACGGCCGGAGCTGACCAGTTGTTCATCGTGACCACGCGCTCGCGACTGCGAGGGGCGCGGTTCTTCCTGCCCATGATGCTCGCCTCGCTTCGGATCCGCCGTCAGCTGGCGCAGAGCGACGAGGTCGTCAGGTGGGCCAGCGTTGTGGCCGGGCCGACCGAGTTCTGGACCGTGACCGTCTGGCACACCCGCCATGACATGCAGGAATTCATGCGCTCTGGTGCACACGAGGAGATCATGTGGCTGTTCTCCCGGTGGCTGACCTCCTTCTGGTTGATGCGCTGGCGCCCCGGCCCCTTGGAGATAGGAACGTGGCGGGGCCGTTCGATCGCCCAGCCCGAGCCTGAGTACGAACGACCGCATTCGGCCCCCCAGGGAGCGACGAACGAGGCTCTCGACCGAGCGCTGGACCATCTCCCCTGGCTCAAGGCGGCCACGGGGCCCGCTGGGGCGGCATCCTACGAGAGCACGGCGGCGGCCCGACGCCGGCGTGCGGAGGTGGGGGGGGCCAGCGGAGCGTTGATCTGCCTCACGGGATCTCCGGTGCGGACGCCGACCATGTGGCGGGCGCTCTGTCGCCTCCGCACCCAGGCCCGCGGCGACGAGGGCTTCTTGCGCGCCACAGTAGGCTTCGGTCCACCTGGCGAGGTCTACCTGCTTGCACTGTGGAAGGACCGGGAGGGGTCCCGGAGGCTGCTGGAGTCCACCGAGTTGGCAACGGTTGCCCAGCGGTGGCACGGGTGGGCCAACGAGTGGTTGCCGGAGAACGAGTTCGGCCACTGGGACGGGCTCCGCCTACGTCGCGCCCGTCGAAGCCATGCCATCCCCGTGCCCGAAGCGGCGATGCGGAGCGCCCGCATGGCATCGGACGAGGCGCCCTCCCCAGGCTACGAGCCCCGGTAGTCCAGCCCGGCGGGCTGGACTACCGAGCTCCATCGAACGCAGAGGGTCCCTGAGAGGATCGGTGCACGCCACTAACGTCAGGTGCATCCTCACTCTCCACCGTGTGGGCCAGGAGCCCATGGGTCGTCGATGTGATGGGGGCCCAGGCCCATCATGATCGCCCTGGCGGTCGGGTCGATCGTGTTGATCGTGGTCATTCCCATCCTGGTCCTCCTGGTGACGAGTCGCCACCGGCGCACCAGCTCCCCGCCAGACCCCGTACCTCGCTACTCCAGGGAGGCACCGCCCATGAACGCGTCCGATCCATCGTTGGCCCACTCCGACCCGGCGGCACTGGCGGCTACGAGTCCCGGTCACCTCACCCGCCTTGCGCCGCAGCGCTCGAAGCTGCGCTTCGCCGATGTGGCCGGGCTCGAAGCGGCCATCGAAGAGCTCCAAGAGGTCGCCGACTATCTGTCCGACCCAGGTCGATACCAGGCCCTGGGAGCCGAGCTGCCGAAGGGAATCCTCTTGCACGGCCCGCCTGGTTGCGGCAAGACCCTGCTGGCTCGCGCTCTGGCCGGTGAGACGGGGGTGCCCTTCTACTCGGTGTCAGCAGCCAGCTTCGTCGAGCAGTACGTGGGTCTCGGAGCAGCACGGGTCCGCCAGCTGTTCGAAGCTGCCAAGACCCGTTCGCCCTCCATCATCTTCGTTGACGAGCTCGATGCCATGGGTCGCAGTCGAAACGACGCCAATGGGGGAACCGCAGAGTTCGACCACACCCTCAACCAGTTGCTGGTGGAGCTGGATGGCTTCGGGGGATCGGCGGGTGTGCTGATCGTGGGAGCGACCAACCGCCCGGAGCTGCTGGATCCCGCATTGTTGCGCTCCGGCCGCTTCGACCGGCGGATCAGCGTGGACCGTCCCGACCGTGATGGGCGGGAGCGCATCTTGGAGCTGCATGCTCTCAGCCGTCCCTTCAGTGGTCGGATCGACTGGGCCCGGGTTGCGGCCCACACCGTGGGCCTGGCCCCCTCCGAGCTGGCCAACATCGTCAACGAGGCGGCCCTGCTCGCCGCCCGACGGCATGAGACGAAGATCGCGCCCCAAGACGTCGAACAGGCCTGCGTGCGGCAGCTCTCCGGCAGCCTGGGCTCGGAGATCATCGACGACAACTCTCGGTGGCTGCTCTCTCTCCACGAGGCCGGCCACGCGCTGCTGTCACAGCTGCTCCGAGGGGTGCGGCCACCGCCGCGGGTGTCGATCGTGAGTCGCTCGGACGCTACGGACACCTCAGCGTGGTGTGCCGGCGAGGCGCGGGAGGTGCTGACCAAGCGCGACCTGTTGGCCCGTCTCGTGCTCCTCCTTGGCGGTCGGGCAGCCGAGCTGAACGTCCTGGGCCAGCCGAGCACCCAGGCCGAGGATGACCTGGCGCACGCCGCTGCTCTGGCCCGCCAGATGGTCGAGCGCTGGGGGATGACCGGACGTTTCGAGCTGGCGTCGGGGCGGCGCCCTGATCATCTGGCGTACGTGGAGGGGAGCGCCGGCGGCGAAGAGGTGCGCCGTTTGGTGGCCGGCGCCGAAGCCCGGGCTCAGGCCATCCTGGGGGACAACCAACACAAGCTGCTGGCCATCGCCAGTGTGCTGGCCGAGCGAGAGACGATCTCCTCCGACGAGGTCGCGGCCATGGCCGGTAAGGCCGGATCGCCGAGGCGCCTGGCACCGCTCAACGCTGGCACTCGCCCGAGCCCCTCGGAGTGATGGGAGTCCGCGTCCCGCGCCCGCTTCCTCAGCTGCGCGGGGATCCCGCATGCCGGTAGCGCCACAGCCATCCCCCACCCACGACGTCGACGACAAAGGCCGTCGAGGAGTGGTAGGTCGTCGCCCCGACGGGAGCCTGTCCACGGATAGCTTGACGGACCAGAGCCACGTGGACGTCCGTCATCCACAGACCGGCGAGGAGGATCCCGACGCCGGTCAGCAGCATCAGGGCAGGCACCTCTCGACCCCAGCGGACGGCGACGAAGACCAGGGCCAGCACGGCCAGCCCCGGGATGACGTGATCGACCACCTCCGCTCCCGCCTTGACGTGGAGCCCGGCAAGGTAGAAGCCCGGTGCCATGGCGTACAGACCGACGAGGAGTGCCGCCGCCAGAAGAGCGCCTGACGGCCCGCCTCCGGCTCTTCGACCGGCGTCGGCCCTATCTGCCATCGACTCTCCCTCGTCACCAGCGCCATCGTGGCGATCCCCGGCCACGTCGACGGAGTCTGTCACAGAGCCTCTTGGACGTCGTCCCGACGACAACATCACGGAGCAGACCGAGGCCCGGACCGCAGTCCCGACTGGTGCACGCCGTGGTGGAACCAAGAAGTCACCTGGCAGGCCCCCCACGCGGGTGAGGTGGAGGAGTGTCGATCCGTTAGCATGGTCGGTGTCGCCGATCGTCGAGCGACCATGTCGACGTACCTGATCGCTGGAGGTGCACCACGATGATCGACTCCGCGCGTCAGGGTCGCGAAACGTTCACTCGCTACACGATCGAGAACGAGCACCGCCACGGAACCACGACGGGCGAGTTCTCAGGCCTGCTCAACGCCGTCGCGACGGCCGTCAAGGTGATCAGCAACCACGTCAACCGGGGGGCGCTGATGGATGCCCTCGGCAGTGCCGGCACCGAGAACGTGCAGGGGGAGGCGCAGAAGACCCTCGACGTGGTGAGCAACGACGTGATGATGGGTGAGACAGAGTGGACCGGTCACCTGGCCGGGATGGCCTCCGAGGAGATGGAAGACGTCTATCCCGTCCCGGCTCGGTATCGCCGGGGCAAGTACCTGCTGGTGTTCGACCCGCTCGACGGCTCCAGCAACATCGACGTTGACATCTCGGTCGGCACGATCTTCTCCATCCTGCGCAGCCCCAGTGCCGACCAACCCCCGGTGGAGGACTTCCTGCAGCCGGGAGTCGAGCAGGTCTGTGCCGGCTTCGCCCTCTACGGTCCCTCCACGATGCTCGTGCTGACCACCGGCAATGGGGTGGACGGATTCACTCTGGATCGAGAGATCGGGGCGTTCATCCTCACCCATCCTCAGATGCGGATCCCGGAGTACTGCAAGGAGTTCGCCATCAACGCCTCCAACGAGCGCTTCTGGGAGCCGCCGGTGCGCCGCTATGTCCAGGAGTGCCTGGCGGGCGGGACCGGCCCTCGGGAGCGGGACTTCAACATGCGCTGGGTAGCGTCTCTCGTGGCGGAGACCTTCCGAATCCTGGTGCGCGGTGGAGTCTTCCTGTACCCGAAGGACACCAAGGACCCCAATGAGGAGGGGCGGCTCCGCCTCCTCTATGAGGCCAACCCGATCGCCTTCATCATCGAACAGGCGGGCGGGGCGGCCAGCACCGGCCATGAGCGGGTGATGAGCCTGACCCCGCAGCGCCTGCACCAACGGGTGCCGTTGATCTTCGGGCCGCGCACCGAGGTGGAGCTGATCGAGCGCTACCACCGTGAGCTGGCAGAAGTCCCTCAGGAGACCGCCTTCTCGCTGTTCAACTCCCGCTCGTTGTTCGGCGCCACCTGATCATGTCGGCCAAACATCCTGTCGTCGCCGTCACCGGTTCATCAGGAGCGGGGACATCGTCCGTCACGAAAACCTTCTCCCACATCTTCCGGCGCGAAGCCATCAGTGCCGCCATTGTGGAGGGCGACTCCTTCCACCGCTATGACCGAACGGAGATGAAAGAGGCCACCGCCGAAGCCGCTGAGGCTGGTAACCACCATTTTTGCCACTTCAGCCCGGAGGCCAACCTCCTCGAGGAGCTCGAAGCCCTCTTCACGAAGTACGGCCACGAGGGCAGCGGCCGCGTCCGCAAGTACCTTCATGACGCTACAGAAGCCGAGCCCTACGAACGGGAACCCGGAACGTTCACCGATTGGGAGAACGTCGAGCCGGCCAGCGACCTCCTGTTCTACGAAGGGCTTCACGGAGGCGTGGTCACCGACAAGATCAATGTCGCCAAACATGTCGACCTGCTCGTCGGTGTGGTACCGATCATCAACCTGGAATGGATCCAGAAGGTGCACCGGGACAAGAGCACCCGCGGCTACTCCAGCGAAGCGGTCATGGAAACCATCCTGGCGCGGATGCCGGACTACGTGAACTACATCTGCCCACAGTTCTCGCGCACCCACATCAACTTCCAGCGGGTGCCGACCGTGGACACCTCCAACCCGTTCACTGCCCGGTTCATCCCGAGCGCCGACGAGAGCTTTCTGGTCATCCGCTTCGCAAATCCAAAAGGCATCGACTTCTCCTACCTGCTGTCCATGCTGCACGACTCGTTCATGTCCCGGCCAAACATCATCGTCGTACCCGGCGGGAAGATGGAGCTCGCCATGCAGCTGATCTTCACTCCGCTGATTCTGAGGTTGATGGAGAGAAGTCAGCGCTCGGACTGACCCCTGCGGCAGCATCGAGCCCGTTGGGAGCGCAACGCATCCCCGCTGGCCATGGCAGGAGAAGATGGTGGATCCCTGGCTGCCCGCCAGGTGGAAAGATGAGGACTCAGATGACTCACCGCGCCGAGTTCACCGGGGGTCCGCTCAAAGGCACCAGCCAGGAGCGCACCGAAGATCAAGGGGCCGCACTCCTCGTCGGCGCCGATCATGCTCTCCATCTCCCGGGGGCCCCCGGCCAACCCGACGCTCCGATCGGCACCTACCGACCGGTGGCCATGCGCCAGGAACCCGCCCTCACGGTGGTCGTCTACGAGTGGCATGACCCCAACGGCATCACTGAGGCCGCCAAAGCCACTGCGGGCGAACGAGTCAACGCCTTGATGGAGCGCCTGATCGCCGTAGCCCGACGCAACGAAGACCAGGCCGAAGCGGTCACCGTCTACGAGCCCGGCGGAGCCGGTCGGGAGCCAGCCTGGAGGATTGGCTATCGCGATCGGGTCTCTGACTCCCGGCGGGTGGTCTGGGGTCCATCACTCGAGGGGGCCCTCGAGGTGTGGCTCTCCGAATACGAGTAGTCGTCGTTCTACGATCAGCGTTGTGGAGGGTAGAGCTTCCGAAGGACGGCGTTGTCGGCCGCGCTCGGTCGGTCGGGACCCCCTACCGGATACATCATCGACGTCGGATCGAGACTGTGGACCAGGCCCAGGGCATGACCAAGCTCGTGGGTGACGATCACCAGCCGACGGTCCGCGCTCAGGTCGCAGTCGGAACAGACCTCGATCACCGCTCCTCGAATAATGTCCCCATGAAGGTCGGTCTTCGTCATCCCCTGGATGTCCGGGACATTGCTGCTGGCCAAGACTGCGAAAGGGACCTGACACAGCTCGATCAGCGCGCGTTCATACCGGCATGGCCCGCTGTCGGCGTTGGCGGTGAGGCCGATCCCGGCGCCGGCCTGGTCCCAGCTTAGGGACGCTTCGGCAACGGCGTGCTGCCACCCTGGGTCTCCGGTCCTGTCCACGACGACGAGTCGGCGCTCGGTCACCGCCCAGCTGGTCAGCCTTGGGTGGAGCAGGTTGGGTGGGCTGATCCAGTCGACGAGAGCGAAGGCCAAGGCGACGGAGAAGACACACACGTTGGCGAGCCGCAGGACAGCCAGGACCCGAGCGCGTACAAGTCCGAAGGAGACCACATCATCGGCACTCGATCCCCACCGCCGAGGATCGAAGGTGGACCACCGTCGTACATCGGTTTGCGGACCACCGGGTCGAGTCACCGTCGGTTGAGTGATCTTCGCCCACGATGCCATCGTCCACCAGTCTGGTCGAGGACGGCCACAACAGTGGCTGTCCAACGGCAGTCGGATGCCGCAGCGTCAAGCCTCCCGGTTGAGCGTCAGGTCAAACGCAGCGGCGAGCAGGCGGTACGAGCGGAGACGGGCGTCAGGGTCATGGGAGACGGTCCGCACCACCAGTTCCTCTACCCCGTAGGCGTCGGCGATGTTCAGGAGGAGGGCACGGACGCGGTCCGGCGCGCCCACCACCCTCCGAAACTGTTGCTGGACCATCAACTCGTGTTCCAGGTCGGTCAGGGGGAACGCTTCAGCTTCTTCGACAGGCAGGAGGCAGCCCCGCTCAGCACCCTCGGGCCGTAGATGCCAGAGGTCGTCACTGATGGCCAATCGCTCGGCCTCGGCGTCGCTGTCGGCGCACACGACAGACACGCCGACGCTGGCCACCGGCAATGGGCAGAGCGGCGAGGGCCGGAACCGCCGCCGGTAGGCCGCCATCACCTGGGGGCCGAATCGGGGCGACACGAAATGGGCGAAGGAGAACGGCAGCCCCATCCTGGCGGCCAGTGCAGAGCCATAGCTGCTCGAGCCGAGCACCCATGCCTCCGGAGCGCTGGGGCCATCAGGCATGGCCCGCACCCCGGCGAAGCGATGGTCCGGGCTCAGCGTGTCGTGGAGGAAGTCGATCACGTCGGCCACCCGACCGGGATAGTCCTCATCGACAAAAGCTCCCGGGCCATCGTGCAAGGCTTCGCTGGCCAAAGGATCAGCACCTGGGGTGCGCCCCAAGGCAAGGTCGATGCGACCGGGGAACAGCGCTTCGAGCGTGCGGAAGACCTCTGCGACCTTGAGGGGGCTGTAGTGCGACATCAGGATCCCGCCGGAACCGACTCGTATCGACGAAGTCCGAGACGCCACGTAGCTGGAGAGGACCTCGGGTGCCGTCCCGGCGACGGATCCGCTGTTGTGATGCTCGGCCAACCAGAACCGCCGATACCCGAGCCTCTCCGATTCTCGAGCAAGGGCGACCGTCCCCCGCAAGGCCTCGGCCGCGGTCGAACCGGAAGGGATGAGCGACTGGTCGAGGACGCTCAGGGCAGTCACGAGCCCGAGCGGTCCGAGCTGGGACGTCCGTCCATGAATCGGCTCTGCAAGACCCCGGCCAGGTCGGTTATCGCCTGAACAGCGGCCGAAGCGGGCACCGAGTCGACTGGGCAGGTTCCGGTGCGGTCGGCCCAGCGCATGGCCGCGTCGTCGGGGATGACACCAAGCAGGGCACACCCATGCTCGGCACCGAAGCCTTCGAGTCGTTGCCGGTCCCCGTGCCGGACGCGATTGCCGACCAGTGCCGTCGTCGGGATCCCCAGTTGGCGGGCCAAGGCGATGATGCGCTTCGCCGTCAGCAGCGCCTTGGGCTGGACCTCGACCACGACAAGGAGCAGATCCACATGCCGAAGCGTCCCGCCGGCCCACGAGAGGTGCTCGAGACCGGCTTCCATGTCGGCCACCACAACGGAGCCGGCCAACTCGGTGTCGGATCGCTCAAGGAAGTCACGGACCGTGACATGCGCTCCTCCCGTTCACCCGGACCCGGCCTTCTCGGCGCGGGCGGCAAGCATCAGCGTCACATCATCAGGACCGGCGTGCCCATGGCTCTGGAGAAGAGATGGCGCGCTTACATCGACGGGAACAGACCGAACCGGGCCCGACTGATCCAGGATGGGTCGCATGGCGGCAACGTCATCGTTGCTCAAGCCGACGTTGGCGGCCAGGTTCGGGTCAGAGTCGCAGTCGATGGCGACCACCCGATGCCCCCGGCCGGCCAGGGACCGGGCCAGCACTGCGGAGATCGTCGTCTTGCCCACTCCGCCCTTCCCCGCCACCCCAATTCTCATGGTCACAGTATGACCCGATCCAAGCGGGGTCCTCCAAACCATCCGGCCATGCCGCGACGGCGCGGGGGATCGGTATGGTCTGGCCGCCAGGTGCGACCACATAGGCGGGCGCTGCCCATAGATTGCTCGGGTGGAACGTTCTGGGGAAACCGAGGTGCGCGCTCTATGGTCGGTCCTGGTGATGGGCGCGGGTGCCGGTGTCTACGCCCTGGTGGAGGGCCCCGGCGGTGCGACCTTCTACATCACCCCGCTGTTCGTCGGCCTGACGGCGGTCGTCGCCGGGCTGGTAGGGACGATCCGCTACCTGATTGCGAGCGGCCTGTCGGTGGTCGGTTGGGGCATCGCCGTGCTCCTCGTCCACTACAACACCATTCCTGCAGCACGCACCACCCCCGCCTACATGGTGGGCATCGTCGTCGGTGTGCTCGCCATCCGGCTGGTGGCACCGGTGGACCGCCGCGCGGAGTGGATGACGGCGGCGAGCGTCTCCGCCGTGTTCGGCTCCGTCGGATACTTCTTGGCGTTCGACCTGTCGTGGTTGGGACGTTGGCCGGCGTGGTGCCTGACGCTGCTCGCCTGGGCACTCTACGAAGGTGGTTTGACGTTGCGGCGCCACCAGCGGGCAGCCGGGGCCTTCAAGCCCTCAACAGCCTGATCGGCGAACGAGGACCCGCGCATCGATCACGAGACCGAGGAATCGGGAGGACCGCTCCGCCCGTCATGCGTCGTAGTCGCGGAGCGGTCCGAAGCGTGCCTTGATGTTCTGCTCACTTGTGGCGAACAGATCGGCGATCTCGAGCCATGTCGTTCCCTGCTCGCGCGCCTCAGCGATCAGGCTTCTGGTGACAGCCTCGAGGTACGTGCGGGCGATGTTCGTGGCCGCAAGTCTCGAAACGGCAGGCAACGTAGAGTCAGAGATCTGCGCGACCAGCGAGTTGAGTCCGAGGACGTGTTCAGACTGGGTCGCCACCACCGCTGGAAGGTAATCGCCGCCTGCGACCGAAGCAACAGGAGCCAACCGATCCACCCACAGGCCCGGCCAGCCTGCACAGTGTGAAAGCACTATAGTCGACGTGTCGGACGGGTTCATACCGTCGGACCTGGGGACGTCTTCAATCGTCGCCTGCGGCTTTGCTGGCGCCCCGCGCCGACCCCCCGCGTGGGGACGCCAGCAGGGCATGCAAGCGTGCCGTCGGAGACCCTCATCCTTCTCAGGTGGAGGGGGACCGGTTGCTCCGCTCAAGCTGACGGGTCGTGAAGTCCCGCAGAGCTTCAACCTGCGGCGCCGTCAACACGTCACACACCCAGTCCCAATGCAGCGACACCCACGCTCCTGAGGTCACGGCCGCCGAAAGCGAACGTCCCGAATCGGCCCATCTCGCCGTTTCCACCCGAGGTTCGCCGAGGCCGAGCGTGCTGCCGTCCCAGGTCAGGCTCTGACAGCTCACCTGTAGGTGTTCGTTGCCCACGCTGACGACTTGACCCCAACGGATTCGGCAACCGTCAAGCACTCTCAAGGCCGGACCACGATGGCCCCTCCTGAGGATTCCCATCCACGGATAGATGACGAAGACGTGGAAGCAATGATGGGGTACGGCGGACCGGGGCTGAACACCGTCCAAGGAGTTCCAGTCCGCGCCTGATTGCGTAGCGAAATGCCGGCGTACCTCCCCGGCGAAGTAGGCAGGGTCTACGGCATCGAGCAAGGCGTTCCCCACCCAGTAGGCCTCGACGACTCGGACATCCAGGGGATCGTCGATTCCCGACGAGGAGGCGATCATCTCCAGGTACGGCCATGCACCGTCGAAGCGGCGAGCGTGGGCGGCTACCTCGGCGGGGCCGGCGCCGATGCCGGACGTCAGGTCGAGGAGTTCCCGTCCGTCGCCCGTGCCGCAGTATCCCAGCTCGTTCGGTGGAAAGGCGTACCGAGCGAAGAGCACCTCGCCCGCAATAGACGGATCGGCCACGGGACCCTTGGGCTGACCTGCCTCGCTCACGTCGGCACTACGCGAGGATGCTCACGAGACGAACTTCCCCGCATGTGTTCCACGTTCACTCTGGGACAGCATAGGTGCAGTTCACAAGTACGGCGGCCCTCACAGATCGAGGACGTCAACTCGGCGACGGTAGGCACTGAAGCCGAGGCCCCATCGGGCGCCCTGCTCAGTACATCCGACGATCCGTCCGTGCGGGCCGGCGAGAGGCTGCTAGTCGTCTGCTAGTCGCTCGAGGTGCGCCACGGCCTGGTGAGGGCCCGGCATGGCCCGGATCTCGGCCTGCACGATTCCGGCACGGCGACGGTAGGTGGGGTCGTCCAGCAGGACGCGGATCTCTCGGCGCACCGAGGCTCCGGCGACCTGCGACGGACGCAGCCACCGTCCTGCTCCCGCTGCGGCGCAGCACCGGGCGTTGTGAAACTGATCGAGGCCGATGGGCAGGCTCAGCACGGGGACACCGGCGTCCATGGCGGCCAGGAGGGTGCCTGCGCCCCCGTGGCAGACGACCACGTCACAGCGGGGAAGGATCTGCGACTGCGGGACAAAACGTGCGACATGAACCTTCGCAGAGTGATGTTCAAACAGAGCTGGATCGCCATTGAGCCCAATGGCCAACACGACATTCACGTCGAGGGCAGACAGCCCCTCCGCCAGGGTGGCAAGGAGGCCAGGAGTGTTGAAGACCGTACCCAGGGTTGCGTACACCACCGGCCTCGACGGGAGGTCGTCCACCCACGCAGGGAGGGAACCACCCCGTTCCGGGTGGCGACCCGGCCGCAGGTGAACGGGAACGGGTCGCAGGCCGACTACTGGGTCGATGTCGCTGATCTCGGGAGTCTGGAGACTTGGGGGGCAGATGTCGAGGTAGAGGTGATCGAACATGCCTCCCGGTGTGCGGGGCTCGACTCCGAGCCTGGTCCACAGAGGCGCCACTGCTGCCGCTGCCAACTTGTACTCCTCCGTTGGCAGCAGCGGGCCCCAGCTGTGGTTGATGCTGGGGGTGCCCGCCCAAGCGGCCGCGATCGGTGCTGCGAATTCGGCGGGATCGTGGACGATGAGATCGGGCCGCCAACTCCGCACGACGGCCAGTAGGTCGATGAGTGTGGCAGGTGCCGCGACCCTCGTCGCAGTGCGGGTCAGGTAGAACCGCAACAGCCGCTCGGGGGGGACCTTCGTCGGCCAATAGGGAAAGCGACTGGCTGTCTCCTGCAGAAGTACCCGTCCAGCCATGCCAACAGGAAAAGCCGGGAAGCCAACTCGCGCCACCCATGGGCAAAAATCACCTCCAGAGGCAAAGGCAACCTCGTGGCCCGCTGCGACAAGGGCCCGAGCCAGGGGCACCTGGCTGTGGAAGGGGCCGTACCCCACGGCACAACAAAAAAGAACTCGTATGCCGGTCCCTCACCCGGTCGGTTCCCACCATCCCGCTTGGCTACAAGCCGTGGGAATGACCAGGAGACGGTGTAGGCGCGGGTGGTGTGACCTGGCCTTGGCCACCGCCGCTCACGCTCATGCCGATCGGCCGGGGAAGAAGGTTGAAGGCTTCGGCGAGCAGAACAACGCAGGCGCTGTTCTCAAGGGGCTTGTGAGCTGACTTGGCCAACGCATCGAGAAGAGCGATCCGAGCCTCCTCCAACTCATCTTCAAGCCGGATCTGCTCGGGGGTGATCGGCGAAGGTGCGGACGGCACAGCCGGGGCCCCGCCTTCTGACGCCTCGTCCTCGACACCGCCGGGGTCCTCCATGATCTCGTCCAACCGCTCTTCGAGGTCGGGCGGCAAAGGAGGGGTGTCAGCCGAGGACGGCGTGTGATGAGAACCGTGTGCGCTCTGAGCCGACCCCGTCGCCGGCGAACCATGTGCGTGGGCGGGGCCACTGCTGGGTGGGGTCGCATTACCGGGAGTGACCGCAGCACCGCCGTGGCTATGGACAAAGTCAGGTAGGTCACCCATGACGGGAAGGAAGATGAATGCCTGGGCCAAGTCTCGCAGGGCTTTGCACTGCCCCTCGCTGACAGCCCTCGGAGCACCCTTGGTGATGGCTTGAACGAGAGCCAGCTTGATGTCGTCCTTCGTATCCGCGAGTTGGTGCTCCACGTTTGACATTGACACGAGTCCCTCACCCCAGTTCTGCACACGAATCTCGTGTGCCGCCATTGTAACCGTTTCCCCCGCGGGTTGGCCGGTCCCTTGACGCAGATGGCCCAACGGCGGGTCGAGGGACTGCCGTGTCTCGGCCACCGCGGTGCCGGTAGAGATGGTCGCATGCAACATGTGGGTCTTGCCCAACCCGCTCGGGACCAACGTCACTGCTGAAGGTAACGGTCGGAGGGGCCGCTCTTCCATCCATCGGAAGGATGAGCGCCTCCACCCGACCGTCATTGGACAAAGAGGGGTGGCTCTCGATAGATGCGTCGGCGATAGTCCTCGAGTGTCGTGGAATCGAAAAGCTCGAGCCATCCCAGCGCACCATCACTCTCGGACCAGGCCATCCCGGCGCGAGCAGCCACGTGCAAGGTCGCCGTCTTGCCCTGCCGGGACCGCAACAACTCACCGTCAGTGCCCGCCGCCCCGGCAAGAACACCCTCGTCAGTTCCGGCCGGCAAACCGGCACTCCCGATGTAGATGAGGGCAACATGGTCGCCGTCGAGATAGAACCGGATTCCCCGGCCCTTATCCTCCAGGACATCGACATTGCGCAACGCCCCATATCCCTTCACAGGACGCCGCGTACCGACATCAACGCCAAGCATGGCGGCCACGCCGTCCGCGTCGAGGGACCGCCAGGCCAGCATCTGATCGAGCCGGGTCACGAGCCGGATCCGGTAGCCGCCAAGGTCTTCTTGACCGCTACAGCTTTGACGGGTGGAGTCCAGCCCGCGACCATGGCGTCGAGGAATGCGCATCGCAGAGGGGCCACCGACAAGAGATGGGCTCGGTTGACGAAGTAGATGGCTACCGACTCGCACAGATCCTCGGCCGAGTTGCTGTGACCGTACTCAGTTGGGGGTTCTTCGGCGCCGAGGTCGCCGCTCTCCGTGAATCTGTCGCTCCAGAAGGTAAGAGTGCTAACCCACTTTGCGAGCTGGCTCGGTTCGATCAGTCCGTGAGCCATCTCATGGATTGAATTCGCTTGCAGGGTGGTGGCATTATCAGGTCCGCTGGCTCCGGCCCGGACATAACGGTCATCGGCAAGGTCGCTGACCGCATCGAACAAGCCAACATTCTTCTTCTTACCGAAATATTCACCCATCGTCGAATCATCGATCGCCCCCGCCTTGGAGTTCTCGTCGATTGCCCCCTGAAGCCGACCGATAGTGGTCACACCCTGAGCCTTCTTGGCTAGCGTGGACGACTCCCGTCTCTTCCCGAGAATGGGAGCGAAGCTCTGAAGAGCGGCGGAGAGAGCCCGAAGCTCCTTCATCTCCCACACGCCTCCCTTGAGCTTCGCCTTCTCCGCAGACGAGACCTTGGAGTAACCGGCCTTGATGGCCTTGATGGTTGCCGACGACGACAACGTTATCCCGTAGGCCGACTCGATGGTGGACACGATCCCCCGAGCCTCCATCTCCTCCGTGCCGTCGCTCACCCTGACCTGCTCCGAACCGATCTTGATGACATAAGGGGCAGCCGGACTGACAACGGAGACCGCATCCTCGGCCGCCCGGCCGACCCCATCAGCCGTGGGCCCAGCCGCCTTCGTGGTTGAGGCGGTCGTCGCCGGCTTCTTCTTTGACCAAGGCCAAGTCTGCACCGCAATCGGGGCCGCTGCTGCCAGGTGGCCCTGGACCATCCTTGCGGTCGCCCGATTGCCGGCAGCACGCTGCAGCTCAAGGACCTCATCCTCTCGACTGGCCCTGCGGCCCTTGGCCGCACCATCGATCTCCTGGTGCTGACGCCCCGGCTCCGGTTGTCTGGCTCTCCCCACTCGCTGCTCCCTCGCTCAGGTCGACAAGTGCACCGGACGGCAGTCTCGGAAACGCTCCTCAACGTAGACCAGGTTGGTGTCGCCCGCCGCGGCATGGGACCAGTGGACTCGGCCACATTCGGCCGACCAACGGCCGCAGAGAGGGTGGCCATGTTCCGAGCGGGGAGGGGCTTGCGGGACGCCGCTCGCAACGGCTGGCTTCGACGACGGTGGCGTCAGCCGATCCGCTCAGCCTGGTGGACCATGAACCGGGCCCCGAATGGATCGGCGATCCCGGCCATTCGGCCGAAGGGCGAGTCGAACGCCGGGGTCACCACGCTCCCACCGGAGCTCTCGGCGCTGGCTGCCGCCTCGTCTGCGGACGCCACCCCGAAGTAGACGAGCCAGTGCGAGTCCCCCTCGTCGCCCATCATCCCACCCATGCCGCCGAGCGGCGCCTCATCACCGCGATGGTGGAAGGTCCGGTAATCGGGGCCGGCCATCTCGAGGGGACGGGTTTCGTGGCCGAACACCGCTTCGAAGAACGCCCATGCGGCAGCGGGCTCCGCGGAGCGGAGGTCCTCCCAGACGATGCCGCCCGGCTCGTTGGTGAGCCCTGCGCCGATGTGGGTGCCCGCCTGCCACACCCCGAAGACCGCGCCCGAAGGGTCGGCGGCCATCGCCATCCGTCCTAGGTCCCCGACGTCGCTCGGAGGAAGTATGACGGTGCCGCCGTTGGCAGCGATGAGCTGCGCGGTCGCGTCGGTATCGTCGGTCGCCAGGTACAGGGTCCACGCGACCGGTCCGGCGTGCTGGAGGGGGCCGATGCCAGCCACCGCCGACGATCCCATCAGGGCGCTGACGTACCCGCCGAACTCATCCCCTGCGTCGGTGTAGCTCCACCCGAGGACGGAGGTGTAGAAGGCCTTGGCCGCGTCGGGCTCCGGGACGCTGATGTCCGCCCAGGAAGGTGTGCCGGCGGCCCACGGAGATGTGCGAATGGTCATGGCGCAATCTACCGCCCGTCCCGTAGCCGGATCCCCAAATGAGAACGGGCCAGCCGCCGTGCCCGGGTCGGCGCGTCGGTCACTGATGAGCCATACCGGAGCGCCCAAATGCCTGCAGAGGCAAGAGCGAGCGCCGCCTGGCTCAGGCTGTCGGGACGCATCGGCTCCCGGCTGGACAGGTCGTAGGTGAGGAGGTAGCAGCGCTGCGCGGGCTTCGTCCCAGTCACCCCACCGCAGCCCGCACAGCTCGCCTCGCCGGGCACCGGTCAGCGCAGCGAGGGTGATGACGGCGGCCAGGACCGGGGAGGGCTTCTCGGCGGCGACGATGAGCCGTCACGACCCGCAGGCGCCAGACACCCGGTCTAACCTATTCTAGACGCAATACCGTTTACTTAAAGACTACTCCAATCCCTTAAGTAAACGGTATTGATTCTAGACGCGTCCTAGACGTATCCCGGTTGAGTTTTAAACCGCACCTCACTGTAAAAGTCCTGGTCAGGACCACCAGCCCGCGTGCAGAACACTCGATAGTTGAGCAGTAGAGGATCCACCTGGCTCCCGGGCCGAGTTACTAGATCACGACGTCAGGTCGATGGCCTGAACGAACGGCGCGACAGCGGTCACCATCTCCTCGAGGGAGGCGTCGAGCTGTTCGTCCGCTGCGAGGCGTTCCCAAAGCGACTCCCAGCCGGGCCAGGCTCGGACCCTCGCGGCCAAGGGTGCTTTCCTCGCCCCTCGAAGAAACTCGCAATCTCCTGGGCTTCCAGCCTCGACTCGCCCCCGAGCTCGGCTACAGCAAAGCCGTCCACCACGTGCTACACACCGTCGCCGACCGGACCCGCAGCGACGGGGTCGTGCCCGGGCCGGAGGCGATCGAGCTGCACCTCGACGGCTCACGGTCGTGGGCGGGCCGACGTGAACCTCGACCACGAAGGAGGCGAGCCGACGGGCCTGGCCATCCTCGACTACAAGACTTCGACGCGTGCCGACACGGACCACGGCTTGCAGCTCCAGGTGTACGCCGACGCCGGTCGACGAGAGGGCCTTGACATCCGGGGCGTCTACGTGCACGACCTGGGCGCCGGCGCCCGCTCACCCGTCGACGTTGGTGAGGAGGCGGTCAACGACGCCGAGGTGCGGCTCCTCGGCGCCGCAGAGCGGCTGCGGTCCCGGGACCACACACCATCGCCCGGGTCGCAGTGCCGGCGCTGCGAGGTTCGGACCGTGTGCCACGCCGCCCAAACGTGAGGTGACCGCATCTCGGCATCACGATGTTACGATGCCGAGGTGGCAAAGACGCGCACGACCCTGACCATCGACCCCGACGTGCTCCGGGCCGTGAAGCTGCGCGCCGCATGGACCGGCCAAGGGGACAGCGAGGTCATCGAAGAAGCGCTGCGCCGCCAGCTCGGCCTCGACCTCTTGGACCGGATGTGGGCCCGCAACGACCTGTCCGAACAGGAGGCAACCGAGTTGGCCGTCGAAGCCCAGCACCAGACGCGACCGCCCAGGCGCCAATAGGTGCGGGCGGTCCTCGACCCCAACGTCATCATCTCCGCTCCGCTCTCCCCGTCCGGGAGCCCCGCCATTGTCCTCCGCGCGTGGCAGCATGGCGCCTACGAGCTGGTCCTGTCCCCCGCCCTTCTGGCCGCGCTGGACCGCGCCCTCGCCTACCCTAAGCTTCGGGCCCGCATCACCGCAGAGGAGAGCAGGGAGGTGCTCGAGTTGCTGGCCGCCTCCGCTCGGATGGCGGACGACCCCATCGAGCCTCCAGCCGTCCGCTCACCAGACCCGGATGACGACTACCTCGTCGCCCTCGCCCAGGATGAGCGGGCCATGCTCGTTTCCGGTGATCGGCACCTGCTCGGATTGGCCGGACGCATCCCGGTGTGCACCCCGACCGACTTTCGCCGACTGCTCGACGAGCAAGATCGGTGACGAGACCGTCCAAGGAGGCCGGTCACTCGTCCTCGACGGTGCCATCCCAGGGCCACCGGCGCAGCAGCCGATCGGGGAGGGTCTGCACCCGTAAGGCCCTCCGACATCCCGTACCGCTCGAGGTGCCAGCGACGGGCGAGGTGAGGCGAAACGTCTAACCTCTTCTAACCTCGGTCCTTCGTGCCTCGCACCTGGACACCGCCTTCCCAAAGCGCTGCCACCAGTGTAGGAGATCCTAGACGCATCCTAGACGTATCGCTGTTAAGTTAAGCCGAACTGCGCCGTAAACGTCCACGTCAGGACCACCAGCCCCCGTAGCTCAGAGGATAGAGCGTCGGTTTCCTAAACCGTGCGTCGCAGGTTCGAGTCCTGCCGGGGGCACTCACAGCGGACCGTTGTCATGACAGCGACTGGTCAAACATCCCTCCTGCCTGGAGCCGGTGTAAGACGCAAGTTTCAGAAGCCCATATCGAGATCATCGTCGATCCCTCGGTCGCGTTCATACCGTCGTCCGAGCCTGTTCCCGCGATCAAGCATCCCTTCCTTCCAGAGGGCGATCTGCCCTCGGAGCCGCTCGTAACCAGCTGGATCGACCTCGAACTCCTCTCGCCTCAGCCGATCGAAGCGAACAATCATCTCAGCGAAGACAGCACCATCGAAGCCGGGGTCCTTCTCCTTGGCCAGATGGAACAGATGCTCAAGGCCGGAAGGAGGCGAGCATCGGCGGCAAGATCCACCTCGGTCCGCTCATCTCCCCGCCCTACGGACAGGCGGGCGAAGCCCGGTGCCGCTCGCACGATCCGCACGTCGAGACCAAGCTGGAGAAGGGCCTGCTGGACCGACGGCAACAACACATCAACGCTACGCGGGTCGAGGCCGAAGAAGTCAAGGTCCTCAGTTCCCCGAAGCACATCACCCCGAGCGATGAGTGCGGCGCCCCCAGCAAGGACGAGTTCCTGGGCCTCAGACAGGCGGGCAATGGTCAGAGCCACTTCTTCCTGCAGTCGGCTCAGCATGGCAGTTCGAGGCCTCGATGGCGCCGGAACCATCCCGCCCAAGCCCGCCGCACCGGGGGCGGGAGCACCAGGGTCTCCCACATGGACAGCAGCTCATCCGCGTCTACGAACCGTCGCACATCATCGTCGGCCCCCTCCCGGAGCACCTGCTCGTACACCCGTGCTCGGTCGCATGGGTCAGCCAAGTCGTAGGACAGTGGGCCCGCTCCACCGAATCCAGTGAGGTAGAACCACCCGCCCACTCGCCTTCGACACGCCGGGGACGTCAAGGTCGTCGGGAACCGCCACAGGCCGTGCCGCCGGTCCGAGTTGCTCGGTGCGGGAACGAGCCACAGGACAGATCCTACGAGTCGTCAGAGTCAGCGCAGCGCTTCGGCGTCCGTCCGATGATCATGATGACCTCGAAATCTGGCCTGTTGCGGTGCAGAGGGGTCCCTCAGGGTGAGTCGCCACCTCGTTTACGCCGAGTTTCGGGTGATCGAAGAGGCTCGAAGATTCCTGGCACGCGACCGGACAGGATGGGTCGACCAGATGGTCAGGACTCAGGACACCGCGCTCGGCAGGGTTCGAGAACAGTCTCGTCAGGGGCACCGACCCCCGACCGCGTTCGCGCTTCCCAGTGTCGTGTCACGTGCGTGCAGGGGGGCGAGGTCGCCGACCACGAAGGGCAGCCCCTCGAACTGATCCTTGTCGATCTCGACCATCACCAGCGCCGGTCTCGGGCGGCCGTGGTGAACTCGGTCGGCGGTGGAGGGCCGGGGCCGGGCCATCGTGACGAGGTGTCGTTCATCGACGGTGTGTCGTAGATCGTCGAATACCGTTGCTCAGCGTCACCGTGTCGCTCAACGTCACCGTGTCGCACGGCAGAGAGGCGCCGATCTCCACCATCACGCCACACCTGCCACGTGACGATCTGCGGATCGTCCATGTGGCCCGCCATTGGTTCGCTCACGACTGGTAGCGACCGCTGCGGACCGAAAGAGATCACCGCTCAGGCGTTCACACCGTTCACACCGTTCACGGACGTCAGACCCGCCCCGCCGGTGGGACGCTCAGGAGGAACGACCCAACGAGACTGCCGCCTCCCGGTGCAGCCGACCGAAGTTGTAGTAGGCCGCGCACGCCCCCTCGGACGAGACCATGCACGTCCCGATGGGCGTCTCGGGCGTGCACGCCGTGCCGAACACCTTGCACTCCCACGGCTTGATGACGCCCTTGAGCACCTCGCCACATTGGCAGGCTTTGGGGTCGGCGACCCGGACTCCGGGAACCGAGAAGCGCAGTTCGGCGTCGAAGTCGGAGAGCTCGGGCCGCAGCTTGAGTGCGCTCTGGGAGATGAACCCCAGGCCCCGCCATTCGAAGTGGGGACGCAGCTCGAACACCTCGGCGAGCACGGCCAGTGCCCTGGGGTTGCCTTCGTCGCGAACGACCCTCTTGTACTGGTTCTCGATCTCGCAGCGACCCTGGCTGATCTGGGTGAGGAGCATGGCTACCGCCTCGAGGATGTCGAGGGGCTCGAAGCCAGCCGTGACCAACGGCTTGCCGTAGTGCTCGGTGACGAAGCGGTAGGGCCGGTTGCCAACCACCGTCGACACGTGACCCGGTCCGAGGAACCCGTCAAGGCGCAGGTCGGGGGATTCCAGGATGGCCTTGATGGGCGGCACGATGGTGACGTGGTTGCAGAACACCGTGAAGTTGGTGACCCCGAGCTGACGGGCCCGCAGCACGGTCAGCGCTGTGGAGGGGGCGGTCGTCTCGAAGCCCACAGCGAAGAACACGACTTGGCGGTCCGGGTTGTCCTGGGCCAGGCGCAGGGCGTCGAGGGGCGAGTACACGAAGCGAACATCCGCCCCCCGGGCCTTGGCCTGCAGGAGGCTGCCGTTCCCTCCGGGAACGCGCATCATGTCCCCGAAAGACGTGAAGATGACGCCCGGGGTCTCTGCTACGGCAATGGCATCGTCGACCCGGCCCATGGGGATCACGCAAACCGGGCAACCAGGCCCGTGCACCAGCTCGACGTTCTCCGGTAGGAGGTGCTCGATCCCATGGCGGTAGATGGTGTGGGTGTGACCGCCGCACACCTCCATGAACTTGACGTGCTTGCCGTCGGCCAACCCGGTGATCTGGCTGACCAGGGCGCGCGCTGCGGCCGGGTCACGGTATTCGTCGACGAACCTCATGCCAGCCCCGCTGGACTGGTGGCCGGCTCGGGGGGTGAGGACACGTCGGTGGTGACCGTGGACGCAGCCATCGCCTCGACCTCGTCCTGGTAGGCCTGACCCATCAGCTGGAGCCCCTCCAGGGCCATCTGGGCCTCAGCCTCATCGATCTTCGACATGGCGAATCCCACGTGGATGAGGACCCAGTCCCCACACTCCAGACGCTCATCTTCGAGCAGACCTATGTTGATCACACGCGTGACTCCGGTGACGTTGACACGAGCCAGGTGTTCGTGACCGGTGTTCATCTCGACGATCTCGCCGGGTATGCCGAGGCACATGACGTCGTCCTCCCTTCGCTCAGTGGTTTGGTTGTTCGGATCGTGGGCCGCCGTGAGCCCGGTATACCGAACTCATGACAGCTACATGCTCCGGATCTTGAGGTAGCGAGCCAGGTCGGGGGCGGACTTGTAGGCCGCTCCTCCCACGGTCCCCAGGAACAACACCATCATGAAAAACCGCTTCATCAGCCTGTCTCCTCGCTCGTTTGCGTTCTGGTCGTTGCGTGAAACTCCTCCAGTAGCCCTTCTACCACACCAACGGCCTCTTCGACAGCATTGGCCACAGGCGACGACAGTCCCATGGTCTCGCTGATCACGGCCGGCTGGCAGCCGACGACCAGGACCCGCCGGACCTGGCCACCGAGGGTGTCGAGCATCCCGAGCACCGCTTCGGGGTTCATCGAGTGGGCGTCGAGGGCCGGCGCAGCCGTCGCGCTGCGGTCGGGCTCGACCACGGCGACGGTACCGGGGGGCTCACCGATCGACACCGCATCGATGAGCACCAAGGTGTCGTAACCGTCAAGGAGCTCGTACGCCAGGTGCAGGCCGCGTATGCCGTACTCGACGACGCGCACCCCTTCGCGGGAAGGCCGTGCCTTCAGCCGGTTGGCCACCTCAACGCCGAAGCCGTCATCGCCCAGGAAGATGTTGCCGATCCCCGCCACCAAGACGTCGGGGCGGGTCGAGGACTCCGCCGCTGCGTCCTCCGCAGCGAGGGCGGTCACGGCTCCCCCTCCGGGCTGGTGATGGGGACGACCTCGTCGGGGGCGAAGTACAAGAACCGGCCTTGCCAAGCAAAGACGTCCCTGGCGGGATCGTCGTCGAGGGTGACGGCCACGTGCTGTTCGCCATCGACATCGTGGAAGACGCCAGCCACCGTGGCCGATTTGCCAGCGATGAACAGGTCGTGGGCGTCCGCTCGCCGGCACGGCACCAGCCGGACCTTGCTTCCCTTGGCCACCGCGACACCTTGGATCAACAACGTGTCCGTCCAGGGATCCACGGCGCCGTCCACGCCCGGGTCCCACCACGGAGCGGCCTCCCCCTCACCTGTCACGGCGCCGGTCCCAGGCTCACCGGTCGCCCCGGGCTCACCCAAGACCAGGGACGGAGGAAGGTCATAGGGGTCGAAGGCGTCGAGCTCGCCGAACTCGCCGATGGTCGCCGCCGGCGTCAGCGTCTCGCCGATCGGTCGGAAGGTGCCGTGCAGCAACGCCCATGCATCGGGGGTCATCGAGTCGCAGCGGTCGACGATCGCCGCCGACCTCGGGTCGGTGGCCCGAGCCTCGGACTTCTCCTCGTCGGTGAGGGTCAGGACCCGCAGGGCGAGGATCTCGTCGATCTCCGTGGCGTCGCACAGATCGCCTTCACTCTCCGGGGCGATGGCCGGGTGGTCGTAGAGGATGATCGGTGCAGCCAGGACCAGCTGCTCGGACTGGCTGGCCGACGCGCCGCCCACCAGAACCGGGAAGGTGCCCTCGTTGGTGCAGGCGGTCACCGCCTGGCCGTAGTCGTCGGGCGGGTCGAGCGAGGAGATGAAGACGCCATCGCCGACCGCCAGCAGCGTGTGGGCAGCGACCAGCGAGTAGCGCATGACCACCTCCCGCAGGCCGTTCCCCTCGCCGTCCGAGGGCGGCCACGGAGTCAGGTTGGCCACGCTCACCGACAGGCGCAGTGAGCCGTTGCTGTCGTCACCCGGCGAGGTCTCGCTGCGCTCGACGGTGTGCGCCCCGAGGAGCACCGACCCCTGCACAGCTTCGACGCGCCGCCGTACCCTTCCCGCCGTCTTGCCGGCGGCGTCAAGGAGCAACTCGTCCTCGTCGCTCTCCGGCAACTCGAAGGACACGGTGCATGGGTTGTCGATCAGGGATCGCAGCACGACACCGCTCACGTCGATCTCATGGTCGAGCGCCTCATCCCAGGCGCTCACTGGTGTGCCGTCGACCTCCACCTGGTCGACGGCGACGAACCCGCCACCGGGCACTGCCGCCTCAACCGAACGTCTCTGGACCTGAAGGCAGCGCACTCGCACGTCGAGGATCGGATCCTCTCCACACGCCACGATGACCTCTGTGCGGTTGCAGGCTCGCTCGGGGCCGTCGACATCCGCGCACGGCTGGGGGACGAGCACGCCAAACTGCCACCGGAGCTGGTTCTTGCGCGCCGATGCCCGATACGGGTAGAGGACGTAGCCCTCGTAGAGAACGGTCTCCGCCACCGATCTTGCCGCCGTGAACGGGTCGGATCGGGTCGTCATGTGTCCTCACCCGCCTCTTTCAGCAGGCCCTCGAAGGCGTCATCCCAGGTCGGCACGGCACGGCTCACCTTGTAGCGCTGAAGGGCGTCGATCGTCTCCCGGCTCAGCCGCAGCCATCCACCGCCCGGAAAGTACTGATCCATCAGGGTGCGCCAGGTTCGCACCGGCAGGCGGAACGACGCCTCCTCGTGCCATGCCACCGGTTCGGCCGTGAAGCCGGCGGACCCCCGGGTGAACGTCGTTCCTGAGAACAGCATCGTGAGGGGGATCTCGCCGTTGTCGAGGGCGTGGAGGTACTTTGCCGCGGCGATCTCGAAGTCGTAGGTGCAGGTGATGGGCAGATCGATCTCGGTCTGCCCCTGGAACCCGCTGACGGTGGTGGCTGTGTTGGTCCACAGGAAGGGGCGGAGGGTCTCGCCCCACCGGGGCGTCTCGCCGAACATCTCCACCAGACGTCGTTCCTCGGCCTCCCCATATACCCGGCGCTGCGGCTCGATCATGATCTGGCAACGTAGGGTCACCGCGTGCACGGGGCGACCGTCGGCTTCGGTGATGCGAAGCCGGAGCATCAGGGTGGGTACAGCCGCGTAGGGCTCAGCCCGAGCGTCGAGCGCTTCGAAGGACAGCGCCGTCATCCGACCCGGTCTTCCCATTCGAGGTCAGGAACCTCAGAGGGGGCATCGCTGCCCCGAGCCGGACGAGCCTTGGCTGCCACCTCCTCGAAGAAGTCGTCGAGTGCCCGACGGGCCTCAGTGCCGCCGTCGAAACCCCGCCACACCTGCCGCAGGCGGCCAACCAGGTCGTAGCAGGCGTCGATCGGCACCAGATAGCAATCGGGCCTTCCCTCGGCTCCCGGGCTGCCGGCTTTCGCCACAGAGCCGGGCCCGTGGCCCACCCGCACGAGGAACGCTTCGACGTCGGGCTCGAGTGTGGCCAGCGTGGGTTGGGCGGCCACGATCTCGTTCCAGGTGTCCAGGGACAGGAGGGACTCCGTGGCCCCGGCTGGACCGGGATAGAACGCGGCGACCCGATCGAGCTCCGAGTTGAGGAAGAAGAACGCCACGCCCACGGGAATCTGCAACGCCTCCCACCGCGAAGGCGTGAGCTCGAAGTCCGGAAAAGACAAATACCGATCCGGTACGGAGCGGAAGTGGCCTCCTGCGGCTCCCGACGCAGTGAACAGCATGTAGCACCCCCGACAGGAGCACTTCAGGGTGCGACTCACGACGTCGACCAGATGGCCGTGCTCGTCGCTGATGGGTTCGGCGCACAGATCGCAGACCTCACTGGCCGGCGCTGACGGCACGGGTCGTCCAGCGCGGATGCGCTGCAGGACGGCCATCGGATCGGTCACGAAACGGACTCGCGCACCGAGGCGTTGCCCCCCTCCGTCGGACAGGTGCCGTAGACCGGTTTCGTCCCCAGGAGGATGGGCGTCCCAGGCGACTCGGCGGCCTCGGGCTCCTCCACGTCCAAGATGACGATCTCGGGAGCGTGCTGAGCAAGTGCGACCTCGATCGCTCCGGTAAGGGTCGCCGAGGACGAGGGGCAGCCGTCACAGCTGCCGAGCAGCCGCAGGTGCACCGCCCCCGCCTCCTCGTCGATGCCCAGCAACTCCACGTCACCACCATGCTGAGCCAGCATGGGGCGAACGGAGTCCAGGGCGGCCATGATCCGCACCGAAAGGTCCTCGGGATGCAGGTCGTGCAAGGACAACAGGCCGGAAACCAGGTCGTCGGCCACAAGCTCGCTCAACGCCTCGGGGGCCACGTGGGCGACGATCTCCACGATCCGGGCCAAACCCGAACCGTAGAGATCACTGACGGCGCGGAGCAGCTCTTCGGCTAAGCCCCGAACGGGGCTTTCGCCGGTTGCGGCCAGCTTCTCCAGCAGTTCCTCGATCCGCTCACCAGCGGTAGTCGGACGGATCACCTCTTCAGCCGAGTGGATCGCTGAGCCCGGTCGGAGAGTGCATCTTCTTGAGCACCTTCCCCTTGCCGAGGTACATGTGGACGCCACAGGGCAGGCACGGATCGAAGCTTCGGACCGTGCGCATGATGTCGATCCCCTTGAAGTTGTCCAAGGTGTTCTCCTCGAAGATCGGGCAGTCGGTGACCGCGTCCTCGTAGGGACCGGGGGTCCCGTAGATGTCGCGGGGATTGGCGTTCCAAGGGGTCGGCGGATATGGGTGGTAGTTGGCGATCTTGCCCTCCTTGATCACCATGTGGTGGGAGAGCACCCCCCGGACCGCTTCGGTGAAGCCGCAACCGATGCCTTCCTCCGGCACCTTGAAGGGCTCCCACGTCTTGGTGCGTCCGGCCCGGACCTCGGCCAGCGCCACTTCGATGTAGTCCAGGGCGGCGGCTGCTGCGTAGGCCTGGAAGTAGGTACGGGCCCGGTTACGCTCGATGGTGTTGGACCACTGCGGGATCTTCCACTCGAAGGTCACCGGGGGCTTCAACGCCGTCTTCGGGAGGTTGATGACGACGCTGTTGCCGGTGGCCTGGAGATGGTCCGTGTTGACCAGTCCCGACAGGGCGGTCGACCACAGGCGGGCCAGAGGGCCGCCCCCGGTATCAAGAGCGAGGTGATCCTGACCGTCGTACCACCGTGGCGACATGACCCAGCTGTACTTGTCGTCGAAGTCCCGCTTCTGGGGCTGGGGGATGGTGTGCTGGTTCCAGGGGTGGTTGCGGTCCACCGGGTTGCCCAGCGGGTCGTGGGTCACGAACATCTCGCGGCCCTCCCAGCTGTCGTAGTACGAGCTGCCGAGCAGGATCCGGATGCCGAGGTTGATGTCCACCAGGTCGTTGGTGACGAGCTTGCCATCGACCACGACGCCGGGGGTCACGCCCATGGCCCGGCCCCACCGGGTCATGTCGCCGTACTTGAAGTTGCACACGTCGGGATCCTGGAAGGCACCCCAGCACCCGAGCAGGATGCGGCGGTTGCCCACCTCTTCGTAGCCCGGCATCGCCAGGTAGAAGAAGTCGAACAGGTCGTCGTGCATGGGCACGACCCGCTTCATGAACTCGACGTAGCGCTGGAGCCGCGTGTAGTAGTCGGTGAAGAGCTGAATCGTCGCCGTGGTCCCGACCCCGCCCGGGTACAGCGTGGAGGGGTGCACGTGGCGGCCCTCCATCAGGCAGAACATCTCCCGGGTGTAGCGGCTGACCTGGAGGGCCTCGCGGTAGAAGTCCCCGGTGAAGGGGTTGAGTGCCCGCATGATGTCGCCAATGGTCCGGTATCCGTGGTCGGCGGCGTGTGGCGCTTCGGCCCGGTTGGCCTGCTCGAGGACCCCGGGGTTGGTCTCGGCGACCATCTTCTCGCAGTAGTCGACACCGACCAGGTTCTCCTGGAAGATGTTGTGGTCGAACATGAACTCAGCGGCTTCGCCGAGGTTGACGATCGTCTCGCCCAGCGCCGGTGGGCGCACCCCGTAGGCCATGTTCTGTGCGTAACAGGAGCAGGTGGCGTGGTTGTCCCCGCAGATGCCGCAGATGCGACTGGTGATGAAGTGGGCGTCCCGGGGATCCTTGCCCTTCATGAAGATGCTGTAGCCACGGAAGATCGACGAGGTGCTGTGGCATTCGGCAACCCTGCCCTTGCCGAAGTCGATCTTGGTGTAGATGCCGAGGCTGCCGACGATGCGGGTGATTGGATCCCACGCCATCTCGACCAGGCCGTTGGCATCGGTGGTCGCTTTGCTGGGGCTCGTCTTGGTCGCCATCGCGCTTACCTCCACTCGCTCTTGTAGGTGGTCATCAACCTGCGTCCCGGGCTTCGCCACTTCGGTTCCTTGTCGAGGGTCTTGCCGGTCACCGAGCGCAAGCCTCGGATGGCCTTGCCGTAGGCACCGCTCGCCATGGTGGACACGGTGGCCCCCGGTGGCTCATCCATGAACGGCATGAACTTGTCGGGGAAGCCCGGCATGGTGCACCCGATGCAGATGCCTCCGACGTTGGGGCAACCGCCAACGCCGTTGATCCAACCCCGCTTCGGCACGTTGCACTTGACCACCGGCCCCCAGCAGCCGAGCTTGACGATGCACTTCGGCGAGCCGTACTCGGTGGCGAAATCGCCCTGCTCGTAGTAGCCGGCCCGGTCGCATCCCTCGTGCACCGTGCTGCCGAACAGCCACTGCGGCCGCAGCGCGTCATCGAGGGGGATCATCGGCGCCTGGCCGGTTGCCTGGTAGAGCAGGTACAGGATCGTCTCGCTCAGGTTGTCAGGCTGCACCGGGCAGCCCGGTACGCAGACGATGGGAAGACCGGCCTTGGACTTCCAGTCCCAACCCAGGTAGTCGGGGACGCCCATGGCCCCCGTCGGATTGCCCTGCATGGCGTGGATCCCGCCATAGGTTGCGCAGGTGCCGGCGGCCAGGATGGCCGTGGCCTTGGGAGCCAGACGGTCGAGCCACTCGCTGGTCGTCATGGGTTGGCCGGTGGCCGGGTCGTTGCCGAAACCGCACCAGTAGCCTTCGCTCTTGATCTTCTCGTTTGGGATGGATCCCTCGACGATGAGCACGAACGGGTCCAGCTCGCCACGATCGGCCTTGAAGAACCACTCCAAGAAGTCGTCAGCGCCACCGGTCGGACCGCACTCAAAGTCGATGAGAGGCCAGTGGACAGCGATCTTGGGCAGTCCCGGAAGCGCACCGAGAGCGATCTCCTCGATGCTCGGCTGCGTGGCCGCGGTGAGGGCAACGGAATCGCCGTCACAACTGAGACCGGCGTTGATCCACAACACGTGGATCAGAGTCTCCTCAGCTTGGGCCTGGATCTGTGTTGACACGTGCACGACCTCCCGTAGGCAACCCCCCGGCGCCTTGTCCCCACGATCATGTCGTTTCGTCGACAGCTCGTAAATGGGGGGGTTTTTCGTCTATGTTCCGCGCCTACAGGTCCGGGGCCACCGTGGGCAACCCCTGATGGGCCGCAGCGACGGCCGCCTGGCCGATGCTGATCGACCCGTCATTGGGAGGTAGGGACTCGTGCACGAGCACTTGCAAACCCCGTCTGACCAGGTCGGTAACCACCACCTCCGTCAACCGTGCGTTCTGGAACACGCCTCCGGTGAGGGCCACGGTGTCGAGGCCCTCGTCGGATGCCACCGCCGCTGCAGCCGCGGCCGCGGCCGCTCCTAGACTCTCGTGAAATCCACTGGCAAGGATGTCCGCGGGGACCCCTCGGTCCATCTCGGCAACCACGGCGGCCACCAACGGGCCGGGGTCCAGGATCACTCCGCCGTCCTCGTTTCGCAACTCCACCGGATAGTGCGGGGCACGCCCCCTTGGCACCCGGCGGGCCAGGGCCTCGAGCTCGATGGCGGCCTGGCCTTCGTAGGTGATGCGTCGGCGAACGCCGACCAGCGCCGCCACGGCGTCGAAGAGTCGCCCCATGCTGGTCGTCACCGGCACCGATCCGCGGCCCTGATGGCTTCCGCCTGGACCGGTCTCCACCAGGGACAGCACGGCGGCCCAGCGGTCGTCAAGTTGGGGGCCGAGCCTGGCGGCGGCGTCGGGGCCGAGGGACCTGTGCACCCACGACAACGCCATGCGCCAAGGTTCGCGTATGGCCGCCGAGCCACCGGGAAGGGACGCCGTCCGCAGATGACCGGCCCGTCGATAGCCGGCAAGATCGCCGACGAGAAGCTCACCGCCCCACAGGACGCCGTCGGGGCCCATGCCGAGCCCATCGAAGACCATGCCGAGCACCGGCCCGGCGTGGGCGTGCTCGGTGAGACAGGCAGCCAGGTGGGCGTGGTGGTGCTGCACCTCGCAGGTCGGCAAGCCGAGATCGTGGGCGAACTTGGTCGACAGGTACTCGGGGTGAAGGTCGTGGGCGACCACCGCGGGCGTCACCGCATACAGGTCACAGAGGTGGCCGACCGCCTGGCGGAAGGCCTGGTAGGTGGCGAGGTGCTCCAGATCGCCAAGATGGTGGCTGGCCACCACCAGGTCGCCCTTCGCCACGGTCACGGTGCTCTTCAGCTCGGCGCCGACAGCCAGCACGTGCTCAGTGGCGGGACGGACCAGGCGCAACGGCGCCGGGGCGTAGCCACGGGATCGGCGGACCATCTGGATCCGTCCCCCGGCTGAGCGGGCCACGGAGTCGTCGCAGCGGATGTGGATATCGCGGTCGTGGCTCACCACGCCGTCGACCAGGTCCCCGAGGCGATCGAACACCTCGCCGTTTCGCTGTGCGATCGGCTCGTCGCTGCGGTTGGCGCTGGTCATCACCAGGGATCGCCCCACGCCCTCCAGCAGCAGATGGTGCAGCGGTGTGTAGGGAAGGAGCAGGCCGATCTCACTCAATCCCGGGGCCACCCCCTCGGCGAGGCGCCCCACAGCCGCGAGGCGGGGTGAGAGCACGATGGGCCGCCGGTGCGAGGTCAGGGCCTCGGCGGCCATCGAGTCGAGCTCCGCCAACCCCTCTGCGGCGGCCAGGTCGCGCACCATGACGGCGAACGGCTTGTCGTCGCGCGCCTTGCGGCGCCTCAGCTCGGCGACCGCCGCGCTGTCCGTGGCGTCGACGGCCAGGTGGAACCCACCGAGCCCCTTGACGGCCAGGATGGCCCCGCCGCGCAGCTTTTCGATCGCCGAGTCCAATGCCTCCGCGCCCCGGGCCCGCACGTCACCGGAAGCGTCGTGAAACGACAGCATAGGCCCGCACGCCGGGCAGGCGTTCGGCTGGGCGTGGAACCGCCGGTCGCCAGGATCCTCGTACTCGTGGCGGCACAACGGGCACATCTCGAAGGTGGCCATGGTGGTGGCCGGTCGGTCGTAGGGGACGGACAGAACGATGGTGTAGCGCGGCCCGCAGTTGGTGCAATTGGTGAACGGGTAGCGGTAGCGCCGGTCGCTGGGGTCGCCCATCTCGCCCAGACAGTCCTCGCACGTCGCCGTGTCGACGCTGACGGGGGCGTCCGGGTCCGCCACGCCGTCGCTTGCTTCGATGGAGAACGCCCTCCCCGACAGCTCGGAGCCAGTGATGGGCGAGACCTCGATGCTCGAGACCACGGCGAGCCGCGGCGGCTCCTGGGCCAGGAGCCGGCACAGCTCGTCCACCGCGGCGACCGATCCCTCCGCCTCGATCAACACGCCGGCGCTGTCGTTGCGGACATAGCCGAGCAAACCGAGCGCTCTGGCGTGGCGGTACACGAATGGCCGGAACCCCACTCCTTGGACCGTCCCCCGGACGCGGATGCGGACGCCGACGGTCGGCTCTGCTCCGACCGTCACCGCTCAGCAGATCCTGGGCAGAGGGTCCCCGACGAGCATGTCGACGATCCTGGTTCCCCCGAAGCTCGTCAGGAGAACCACGATGCCGGCCGGGTCGTCTTTGATCTGGCCTATGCGGGTGGCCCCGACACCAAGCGGATGTGAGCGCAGAGCGGCCAGAGCAGCCTCTTCGTCCTCGGGGGCGACGATGGCCACGAACTTGCCTTCGTTGGCCACATAGAGCGGATCGATGCCGAGGAGGTCGCAGGCCCCGTTGACTGCCGGATCGACCGGCAGTCGAGCCTCGTCGAGGATGACGGCGACACCAGCGTCGCGAGCTAGTTCGTTGCACACCGTACCGACGCCTCCCCTGGTGGGGTCCCTCAGCCATCGGGTTCCCGGAGCGGCGGAGAGGAGCAGCTCCACCAGGGCACCCAGAGGAGCGGTGTCGGAGCGGATGTCGGCTTCGAGAGCGAGGTCCCCGCGAGCCAGCATCACGGCCATGCCGTGATCGGCGATGGTGCCGGAGACCACAACGACGTCGCCGGGGCGAACCAGATCGGGCGCCAGGGCCCGGCCTGCAGGGATGACCCCGACTCCGGCTGTGGTGACGTAGAGCCCGTCAGCCGCCCCCCGGTTGACCACCTTGGTGTCTCCCGTGACGACCTTCACCCCTGCTCCCTCGGCGGCCGCCCCCATGTCGGCCGCGACCAGGCGCAGCTCGTCGATGGAAAATCCTTCCTCGAGCACGAACGCCGCGGACAGCCACGACGGCCGGGCACCCATCATGGCCAGGTCATTGACGGTTCCGTGCACCGCCAGGTGGCCGATCGATCCACCGGGAAAACGGAGGGGTTTGACGACGAACGAATCGGTGCTGAACGCCAGCCGTTCGCCGGACGGCAACTCGATGACGGCACCGTCGCCCAGCGGGCTCTCCAGCAGGGTGTCCCCTGCGCCCTGCTCGGCGAATGCCGGCCGGAACACGTCGTCGATCAGCGCAGCGGACGCCTTGCCGCCGGCGCCGTGCGCCAGAGTGACGATGCTCTCCCGCAGGCGAGGTCCCCGCCGCCGGAACCGCTCGATGCGCTCGAGGACAGCGGACTCCCGGCTGGCGGACTCCCGGGTGGCCGAATCGCTCATCGCAGGCCTCCTGGCTGACAAGATGACTGAACACGCCGCCAGAGATCGAACACCAGGAAGGCCTGGGTCTCCTGGATGCGATGCACACTGTCGGAGCTCACGACGAAACAGTGATCCAGACCGCTGCGGGCCATCTCACCCCCGTCGTAGCCGGCCAGGCCGAGGGTGAGCACTCCCCGGCGGGCGGCCTCCTCGAGAGCCAGCATCACGTTCCTCGAGTTCCCACTGGTGGACACCCCGAGGGCCATGTCCCCAGCGTGGGCGTGAGCGATCACCTGGCGCGAGAAGACGAGGTCAAAGCCAACGTCATTGCCGAGAGCGGTGAGGATGGCCTCGTCGCAGGCCAGGGTCAGGGCGGGGAGCGCAGTGCCCTCCGAGGGGCTGGCGAACAGGTCGGCCACGGTGGCCGCATCCGTGGAGCTACCACCGTTGCCGAACGTGAAGAGCCGGCCGCCGGCATCAAAACGCTCCCGCATGGCTCGGGCCGCCCGGTCGAGCTGCTCCGCCGCCGCAGCCATCGTCTCGGCCCGGAGGCGGAGACTCTCCACGGCCTTGGCTTCGGCGGAGAGAGCCAGATCGGCGAGCAACGACCGGGGATCGCTGTGGTCGCCGTCGATGAAGGGATAGAGGAAGTCCGTCCGCTCAGGCGCCATCCGCTCCCCGGATCACGAGCCCTGGCCGAGGCGAGCAATGGCCGTGCCTGCGTGGACAAGAACGACGTCGCCCGGCTCCACCGGGCCTACGAGGGTCACGTCGGCCTCCTCCAGCACCCCCGCAGCGCGCACCACGGCGGCATCCGGCCCGACGCTGACGACCTCGGCCACGCGGCCCTCGTCGGAGCAGGTGATGCACGCGGCCCGCTCGGCCGGATCGGTAGCGCACACCGCTTCGTCGAGACGCTTTGCCAAGAGTCCCGGGTGCTCGAAGCACACATGCGTCAGCTCCCACAACACGTGGTAGAGCAAGACCAGCTCGCCCGTGTGTGCGGCACGCTCCCCGGCATCGTCGAGCCACAGGAGGTGATCTGCGGAACCGCTGGCCGGACGGGACCCGGCACCGATCCAGATGGTTTCGAGCCCCCACGCCGAGGATCGCAGCATGGTCTCCGCCACCGCCGGATCGGCGGCGTCGGCCACCGCCAGGAGCACATCGCCGGGACGGGCCAACACGCGCAGCGAACCGACCGGCTCGTGGGCCGGCACGACGACCGCAGGAAGCGCCTTCTTGCCGACGATGACAGGGTGGACGAACTCCACCGCCACGTGGTGGGCGTGAGCCGGCCACTGGGGCCCCTGGCACCACAGCGTGGCCCCCGCCGCGAACCGGGTGGCCAAGGCCAACGCGGCGTCGGCCAAGTCGGCCGACAGCCCCCCCAGCACCCACGGTGCACCGACCACCTCTGTCATGAGTCCTCTCCGAGCATCACGTCGAAGCGCTTGAGCACCGCTTCGAGAGCGTCATGTTCCTCGGCCACGACATCCATCCAACCACGTAAGGCCACCATCCCGGCGTCGCTCAGCCCGTACACGTGGCGGGGTGACCCGGCCGTCGCCGGAGCACGCCAAGAATCGAGGAACTGATCCTCCTCCATCTCCGACAGCGCCCGATAGACCGAAGCCCGATCGACGGGTCCAAAGCCAAGAGACAGCAAGGCATCCAACAGCCGGTACCCGTGGCGAGGCTCCTCGCCCAGCAACAGGAGGATCGCCGGATAAAGGAAGTTGCGCGGCGCAGCGAGGTTGAAGTGCGAGCGTTGCCTACGAGGCTCGGCCGGAGCGTCGTCTTCTCCGCCGCGCGTCATCTCCGGTCTTCCTCCCCTGTCTTCGAGGCTGTTCGGTGCGTCTTTCGACCCTAGGCTTCCTGGGCCGATGGTACAAGCGGTTCGCTTCAGCGGAACCCGGCCACGGGGCGAGGGAGGTAGCCCTTCTCCAGGCACTCGACCTCGGCGTCGTCAAGGTGCACGTCGACGGCGGCGACGGCATCGGCGAGGTGGTGTGACCTGGTGGCACCGACGATGGGAGCATCGACACCGGGACGACCGAGCAGCCAGGACAACGCCACCCTTGCGGGGCTATCCCCCGATTGTTGGCCACCGACAGGACCGCATCGACGATCGGGCGGTCGTCTTCCCGGTAGAGGCTGCGACCGAACTCGTCGCTCTCCACGCGGTTCGTTTGCTCCTCCCAGGGTCGGGGCAGGCGGCCGCGGGCCAGGGGGCTCCAGGGGATGACGCCGACACCCTGATCGCCGCAGAGTGGGAGCATCTCTCGCTCTTCCTCTCGATACAGCAGGTTGTAGTGGTTCTGCATGCTCACGAAGCGAGTCCAGCCGTTGAGATCCGCGGTGTAGAGGGCCTTGGCGAACTGCCACGAGTACATCGACGACGCCCCGATGTAGCGGGCCTTTCCTGCCTTCACCACGTCGTGGAGCGCCTCGAGGGTCTCCTCGATCGGCGTGTCCCGATCCCAACGGTGGATCTGGTAGAGGTCGACATAGTCCGTGCCCAATCGGGTTAGGCTGTCATCGATCTCGGCCAGGATCGCCTTGCGGGACAGACCCCCGCCGTTTGGTCCCGGTCGCATCCGACCGTGCACCTTGGTGGCGATGACCACGTCTTGGCGCGGGACCATCGACAGGAGCCGGTGGTTCCGAGTGCGACATAGTGCATGATCCACGTCTACCAGACAGCGGGATGACGAAGCTGCATGAGAGCACGAGACGGTCGCCGCCGTCCACGAAGGCCACGGGGCCTTCGGTGAGCAGAACGAGCTTCGCGCTGTGGGGCGGCAACGACTGACGCGTAGGCTTGTTGTCGATGCTCTACATGTTCGGCTTCCAACGGGTGGGTGTCGTGGTCAGTGACCTGTACTTCGTCGACCCCGATCCCGGTGAGGGCCAGGAGGGAGCCGAGCGGGGCGTTCGCCTCGAGGTGCGCCTCATCGAGCAGGGTTCGGCTGAGGGCTCGATCTACGCTGCCCGTCCCATCTCCGTGGATCGTCCGGTATGGCGGGCGGACCTTCTGGAGACGGCAGACGGGCCTCCAGGGTCCTTTGACCGAACCCACCATCACCCGGCCGTCCGGGGCTGGGAGCCCGGCGAGCGGTCATTCGATTCGGCCCTGTCGACGGATCCGGTCGCCTGGCTGGGTGGAGTCCTCTCCGATCTCCCGGCGCTGCTCGGCCAGGCGCAGCTCGGTCCCGACAGCGTCGGGCCCGATGACGCCCGGCAACTTCACCAAGCGGTGCCGGAGATCCTCGACACGGTGACCCGGCTGCTCCGTCGCGTCCACGCCGGCGAGTTGGCCACCGGACCTGACGACGAGGTCGAAGCCGCCCGGCTCAGCTGGCTGTAGGCCTCACCGCGACCCTCGATGAGTATGGTGTGCGCTCAGCGCGAGTCAACATCAGGCAGCCGGCCTGAACGTGTCGCAGACGACGACCGTCGCCTTGACCGAGGAGCTCGACCGCCGAGCGAAGGTCGCCGCGCTGGACCGTTACCTGCACCAGCTCGACGCTGAGCTCGGTGCCGTCTCCGGAGCGGAGCAGGAACAAGCCAGGCAGTGGGCAGATCAGGTGTTGTGCGAGTCCCGGCCGATCCTCGGCAGGGCCCAGCCCAGCTAGGGAGGCTGCCGGCCGTGGCCCACGATCGCTGGGCCGACACCATGTGGTCGACCGCCGGTGCTTCGCGCCGGGCAGTGACGGACGAATCGATGCGGTGCCACCGGCCTTGATCGCGCCTAGCTGCGGGGCGGGGAGCCCTTCTCTGACTTCGGAGCTGACCGGTCTGCCCACACGCCGCCAGCGACCATCACCAGTCCGGCGATGAACAGAAGGAACGCCCCCAACTTCAGGCCGACGCTGACGCCGGAATGACTGCCGAGACCCACGCTGTGGCCGTAGGTGAACCCGCGGATGATGAGGAGGAAGGTGCCCACCCCGGCCCCAATGGCCATGACCCGGGGCAAGGGAATCGGGAGCGTCGGGAACTTGACCGCTTCGAGGATACGCAGAACCCATGCCACCGCCACGGCCAAGAGCAGCAACATGCCGAGGATTCCCCAGCTGTGCCACGCATCGACGGAAACGCTGAGCGGCCCCATCGATGCTCCATAGAAGGGAAAGAACGAGAAGACGAAGGCTGCAGCCCCTCCTCCGACGATCATCCAGTCGCCAGGCGACATTGCTTTCATTCGCTGTTGTAGATCCTGCTGTCCGTGAGCCATATCTTGACTATACGACCTTCCTTGTATCGGTCACTGGGCAACGCGTCAGGACTCAACGTGATGGCATTGCAAAAGCGGCTCGCGGTTGTTGGCGCCCACCTGGCCGAGCGGCTCGACCTCCCGGCACCGTTGTAGTTTCCCTGGGACGCAGCGGGCGGCGATCTACCCGAAGGGGCCGGTCTCGACCGAACGGGCCAAACCGTCGACGATCCCGGCGTGGCCGTCGGTGGCCAACGACCGGTACCACCTCTCGGTGGCGGCCGGATCGGCGGCGTGCTCGACGAGGTTGGGGTGACCGTTGCCGGGCTCCACGACCAACGAGCCGACGGCACCCAGGTCGACCGGTCTTCCGACGACCGCTCGGCTGCCGGTGAAAGCGGGGGCGACGACGCCCTCGACGAAGTACGCCATGAGCGCTGTTCGCAGCGCCGACGTTTGGTCTGGCCACAGATTCGGGGCGAAGAAGCGGGTCCGCTCCCGCTCCCGGACGGAGTCGCCAGCCGGCCACTCCGGAGCAGAGTGTCGACAGGGGCGTCGATGGCTGCTGCGCTCCGGCTTGTGCGGGTGGTTGGCGCAGAGGTCGTCGCCCTGGGGGCCCTGCTCAGCGAAGGCGACGGCTGGCGGCGCCAACTCGGCCCTGACGCTGGGCTGCTCCGCACGCTCGGGTCGATCCCCCCCTTCACGTGGGAAGCGATGGCACCGTGGACCGGTGAGGACCCTCGACGATCGGGGCCACTCGTCGGGCGCCCAGGTGATCGACCAGGAAGCGGGTCATCGTCTCGACCAGCAGCAGGCGCGACGATGTCCGCCGGTACTCGTGGCCCTCGCCCTCCAGCTCCAGGTACTCGACCGAGCGCCCGGCGGCACGCATGGCGGCGACGACTTGGCTGGCCTCGGGCAACGGCACATTGGTGTCATGCTCGCCGTGAACGACCAGGAGGGGGGCCGTGATCCGGGCTACGTGCCGAAGCGGTGACAGGTCGCGCAGGAGCGCCTGGTCGTGGCCTGGGTCGCCGTACTTGCTTGCAGACGCGGCGGCGATCCATGGCTCGGTGTCCCGGAAGAACGTCGTCAGGTCCGACATGCCACAGACGTCGACGCCGGCGGCGAACAGCTCGGGGTATCGAACCAGGGCGGCGAGTGTCAGGTACCCGCCGTAGGAGCGACCAGCGACGGCGACGCGGGACGGGTCGGCGACGCCGGTGTTGATCAGATGTCGGACGCAGGCCTCGACGTCGGCTATGGCGTCATACCGGCCGTAGCGGTCGTCGGCATGGGCAAAAGCCCGGCCGAACCCAGATGATCCCCTCACGTTGGGGGCGAACACCGAGATCCCTGCGGCGACCAGGGCCTGGTGCTGAGGGTTGAACACCGGCCGCTCCTGGGCCTCGGGGCCGCCGTGCAGGCTGATCACCACGGCGCCGGCGCCAGTCTCGTCGGGGGGCCGGTACAGCCAGCCGGTGAGCGCCAAACCGTCGTAAGCCTCGAAGCATTCCAAGCTGGGGACAACGACATCGAGGTCCTGGCGCGGCGATGACTCGCTCAGCGGGCGGAAGGACAACCCGGTTGTGTCAACCCACCACAGCCGTCGCGGTCCGCCCGGATCCTCCACGCAGACGACGAGGAACCGGCCGTCTCGGGCCATGACGCATCCGCTGACCACCGCAGAGGGGAGGTGGTCCAGCACCCGGCGGTCGCCGGATGCGGTATCGAGGAGCTCGATGACACTGCGTCCAGCCACGTTCCAAACCAGGACGAGGAGCCGGCCGGCGTCGTCGGCGTCGAGGATCTCCAACTCCCCGCGGCCATGAGCCGCGAGACGGCCCGCCTCGCCGCGGCGACCTCCGGGTCCGATGGGGACCGCCAGCAGCTCCGGGCAAGCCAGACCAGCATCGCTCACCAGGTAGGCGGTCAGTCCCGGGTCGGTCACATCGAGCTTGCCCAGCGCGCTGGGGGGCGATGGGCGTAGCAGTCCAGCCTCGGTGGAACCGGTCCCTGGGTAGGTCAGCGCTGGACGATCGACGTCCGTCCTGCGGTCAAGCGT
>JALYZO010000147.1 GCA_030945745.1 Actinomycetota bacterium | reverse complement strand
GCCAGCACACCGTTCTGGGCGGCGATCTCCTTGACCACCATGCGGGTGGTCATGACCGTGTCGGCCATCGTCAAGGCGTCGGTGTAGCGCAGGTCGATCTCGTGCTGGCTGGGCGAGTCCTCGTGCTGGCTGTACTCGACGGGAATGCCCATGTCCTCCAGCGTGAGCACCGACTGGCGGCGCAGATCGGTGGAGAGATCGTTGGTGGTCAGATCGAAGTATGAGCCCCGGTCCAGGGGAGTGGGCGGTACGCCGTCGGGAAGGTCGTCGTGGAGCTGGGCGAAGTAGAAGTACTCGAGCTCGGGAGCGACGTAGAAGGAGAACCCCAGGCCCCGGGCTCGCTCCAGGGTCCGGCGGAGCACCTGGCGGGGGTCACCCTCGAAAGGGCTGCCGTCGAGGTTCAACACGTCGCAGACCACCCGGGCCACCGGGGAGGCGTCGGTCTGGTATGGGAGGAGCTGGAAAGTCTTGGGGTCGGGCATGGCGAGCACGTCGCTCTCCTGGACCCGGCTGAACCCGTCGATGGCGGACCCGTCGAAGGTCATGCCCTCCTCGAGGGCGTTCTCCAGCTCGGCGGGAGTGATGTTGAACGACTTGGGCACACCGAGCACATCGGTGAACCAGAGTTGGACGAAGCGGACGCCGCGTTCCTCGACCGTGCGCAACACATAGTCCTGTTGGCGTTCCATCGGCTCCTCTCGACCTCGACCGGCTGGTGCCAGCCATGCAACGATAGGCCCCAGGGCGGCGATCCTCGTACAGGCGGTTCTGCACGGCCGTCGATGTCACAGAGCGTTCACGGGACCAGCGGGCGCAAGAAACGATGACCTGTCACCCTGGCAGCCATGCCCATCAGAGCCGAGTACATCTGGATCGACGGCACCGAACCGGCCCCGTTGTTGCGTTCGAAGACCAAGATCCTCGATTCCCTACCCACGTCGTTGCCCATCTGGGGCTTCGATGGCTCCAGCACGAACCAGGCACCCGGGAAGGCCTCCGACTGTGTGTTGCAGCCGGTCTTCTCCTGCCCTGATCCCATCCGGGGCGGCGAGGACATCCTCGTCATGTGCGAGGTGCTCTACACCGACATGAAGCCCCACATCACCAACACGCGTCACTCGCTGGCTACAGCAGTGGATCTCTATGCCGATCAGGAACCGATCTTCGGCATCGAGCAGGAGTACACCATGTTCAAGGGGAGCCGGCCCCTCGGCTTCCCGGAGAACGGTGGTTTCCCTGGGCCGCAGGGTCCCTACTACTGCGGGGTGGGGGCCGACGAGATCTATGGCCGCCCCCTGGTCGAGGCGCACCTCGACGCCTGCCTCAAGGCTGGGCTCGCCGTGTCGGGCATCAACGCCGAGGTCATGCCCGGCCAGTGGGAGTTTCAGGTCGGGCCCATCGATCCGCTGGCCGTGTCCGACCAGCTGTGGCTGTGCCGATGGCTGTTGCATCGCATCGGCGAAGACTTCAACACCTCCATCACCTTCGACCCCAAGCCCGTCCGCGGCGACTGGAACGGCGCCGGCGCGCACACGAACTTCTCCACCCATGCCATGCGCACCAGCTACGAGCCGGTCGTCAAGGCGGCTGAGGCGCTCGGCAAGCGGGTGGAGGAACACGTCTCCAACTACGGCCACGGCATCGAGGATCGCCTTACCGGGAGCCACGAGACGGCGCACTTCAGCGAGTTCAGCTACGGGGTCTCGGACCGGGGTGCCTCGGTACGGATCCCCTGGCAGGTGGAGCAGGACAAGATGGGTTACATCGAGGACCGGCGACCCAACGCCAACGCCGATCCCTACACCGTGACCCGCCTCATCGTCGAGACGTGCTGCGCAGCTCTGGCCTGACGCCTCTCTGACGCCTCTGGCGCGGACTGGGCTCAGGTGCACACGAGGCGAGGGTTCCTGGCCCGTGCTCGTCCCGTTCTGGCAAACTCTTGCCGACACTCGGGACCCAGGGAGGCATGGTGACGGTGAAGCGCACGCCAGAGGAGGTCGTCGCCCTCGTCGAGAGCGAGGGCATCGAGATCATCGACTTTCGGTTCTCGGACCTGCCAGGACTGATGCAGCACTACTCGATGCCGGCGCATGAGCTCACCGTGGACAGCTTCGAGGAGGGCTCGGGCTTCGACGGCTCGTCGATCCGGGGGTTCCAGGAGATCCAGGAATCCGACATGCTGTTGGTACCTGACCCCGACACGGCGGTCATCGACCCGTTCCGCGAGCACAGGACCCTCAACCTGAACTGCTTCGTGCGCGATCCCGTCACCGGCGAGTCCTACAGCCGTGACCCTCGCTACGTGGCCAAGAAGGCCGAGGAGTATCTCGTATCGACCGGGATCGCGGACACGGCCTACTTCGGGCCCGAGGCTGAGTTCTTCCTGTTCAACGACATCCGCTTCGACCAGACCGCCAACCAGGGGTTCTATGCCATCGACTCGGTCGAGGGCATCTGGAACTCCGGCAACCCGGGTCCCAACGGTGAACCCAACCTGGGCTACAAGCCCCGGCACAAGCAGGGGTACTTCCCAGTCCCGCCCATGGACCACTTCCAGGACATCCGCACCGAGATGATCTTGGTGATGGAGCGCCTGGGCATCGAGATCGAGATCCAGCACCACGAGGTGGGGACCGCCGGCCAGGCTGAGATCGACATGCGCTTCGACACGCTGGCGTCCATGGCCGACAAGCTCATGCTCTACAAGTACGTGGTCAAGAGCGTGGCGCACAGCCGCGGTCTGTCGGCGACGTTCATGCCCAAGCCGCTCTTCGGCGACAACGGCTCGGGGATGCATGTCCACTCGTCGCTGTGGAAGGGCGGGGAGCCACTCTTCTACTCCGAGCTGGGCTACGCCGGCCTGTCCGACCTCGGGCGCTGGTACATCGGCGGCCTGCTCAAGCACGCCTCGGCCGTGCTTGCCTTCGCCGCCCCGACAACCAATAGCTACAAGCGCCTCGTCCCCGGCTACGAGGCACCGGTCAACCTGGTGTACTCTCAGCGGAACCGCTCGGCCGCCTGCCGCATCCCCCTGTACTCCAAGAGCCCCAAGGCCAAGCGGGTCGAGTTCCGTTGCCCGGACCCGTCGTGCAATCCGTACCTGGCCTTCTCTGCCATCCTGATGGCCGGCCTGGATGGGGTCCAGAACAAGATCGAGCCGCCCGATCCGGTGGACAAGGACCTCTACGACCTGCCGCCCGCCGAGTTGGCCAAGGTGCCGACGGTGCCGTCCTCGCTCGAGGAGTCGCTTGCCGCCCTGGAGGGCGACCGCGACTTCCTGCAGGCCGGTGGCGTGTTCACTGACGATCTGATCGATACGTGGATCACCTACAAGCGGCTGAACGAGATCGACCCCGTACGCCTCCGGCCCCATCCCTGGGAGTTCATGCTCTACTACGACATCTGATTTTTAGGGCCTCTGAGCTGGGCTTTTGCAAATGTGACCTTCACGACGCGTCGAGAACCTCCTGCCTGAGTGGCACCGTGACCGACACTGGGACTGGCGTCTGGCGGCGCGTGCGGTGGTCGGGTAGCGGCCCGACGGCCAGCCATGCTCAACTCGGTTCCGGATTTACGGGCTGAGGCGTGTTGGTGGTTGGCCCCGGGCGACGTTGATGTTCCCGGTCACAGAGGCCTGGGGAGCTTGAAGCCGAGGGTGCTGTAGGCGGTGCGGCGTTCGCGGTGCATGCGGGCGAGGACGGGGACGAGGGCGTCGACGTAGTCGTGGACCTCCACCGTTGGTCTTGGTGTTGGTGGGTCGCAGGATCCGGCGGACGTACTGGACGACACTGCCTTTGAACTTGATTGGGAAAGCCAGGAACAGGGTGTCGAGCGGCGGGCAGTCGAAGCCTTCACCGAGCAGACTGGCGGTGGCGGCGAGCATCTCGGTGATGGAGTCGAGGTGTTCGGTCCAGCGGGTGAGCACGAGGCAGTTCCGACCCGCACGCGCAGCGGAGGCGACGTCGTCGCAGATCGCTGCGGTGCGCCGGCTGTCTTCGACCAGGCCACGAAGGATCGTCTGAATGTGTGGCCGTCCTCGGCGGTCTGGTGGTCGGTCTCGTGCACGATCAGGTCGAGGGTTCGCAGCGCCGCACCGAGGGCGGTCATGGTGTGACGCACAGGACCGCAGTGCATTGCCATCAAGGCTTGGAGACCGTCCCGGCGGTAGGGCGTGGCAGTGAGCCCGACCCAGCGTCGTGCCGGGATCTCGCGCACAGCCCGCTCGAAGGTCACCGCTGGGAGGTGATGGCACTCGTCGACGATGACCAGGCCGTACCCGGCAGTGAGCTCCTCGATGTCGTGGCGCCGGGCGAGGCTCTGTGCCATCGCCACATCCACGATGCCCGTCGCCGTGTTGCCACCGGCGCCGAGCTGCCCGACCTGCTTGGCCTTGAGGTCGAGGTGGGTGACGAGCCGGTCGCGCCACTGCTCGAAAAGGTGTTTGCGGCCACGATCACCAAGGTCGGGACCCGATGGCGGGCGATGAGGGCGCAGCCGACCACCGTCTTCCCCGACCCAGGCGGCGCGACCAGCACCCCCAGGTCCGTTCGGCCGAGGACGTCGGTAGCAGCGGCTTGCTCTGGCGCCAGCGTTGCTAGCAACTCGGTGTTCATCGAGCTGTCATCGGCGTACCCATCCCTGACGGTCAACTCGCTCCCCACCTCGGCGACGGCCCGCTCCGCCTTGTCCCGGAGCGCCCAGGGCAGGAGCAGCTGGTCCAGGGTCTCTCGGTAGCACCGGATGAACCGGGGAGTGTTCCACGTCGAGAACCGGAGCTTCTCCTTCTCGTAGAACTCCGGTTTGTGCAGCGATGCGAGATGCTTGAGCGCTACGAGCAGCGCCGGGGGCGTCCCGACCCTGTCGATCGCCAGCATTGCCCCGGCTTGGGCTGCGATCTTCTCGGGCGGCATCGGCCCAGCGGAGGGCTTTGCCGGGCGTTGGTACGTAGCGGAGTCAGGACCAGTCGCCAGCTCTCCGAACCCGCGAGCCAACGCTGCGACGGTCTCGGTGGACAGCAGTTCGACCGTCGAGAGGAATGCCCACTGGTCGTCGAACGGTTGGAGGCTCTTCGGGTCCAGGAAGACCGTCGTACCTCGTTTGCGGCAGCTGCCCTCCAGCGGGAAGGCGATTAGGTTTCCGAGGGAGCCTTTCGGCATGAAGTCTTGGGCGGGGAACAGCCGGTCGTAGCTCACAAGGTCGATCTCCGCCCAGACCGTCATCGCCTCGCGGAGCAGATGCACGCCGATCCGTCTGGCCGCCGCTGCGGGCACGTTGCCGGCGAAGAACACCCATACATGGGCGCCATCACCGGATCGGGAGCGTTCCAAGGCGGCCGGAACGCCAGCAGCGTGGGCTACGTCGAGGTACGCGAGCGCGTCAAGGGTCCGGCCGGGCCCCAGCCGGACTTTCCGCACCGCTCGTTTTCCCAGCGCAGCGCGTGGACGTCGTCACGCCCGGCGAACAGCGACCTGAACAGCGTCACCTTCTCCTCCGCGGGCGAGCTGCGCTCCACCCTGAGCGCCCAACGGAGCCTGCGATTCGACGCTCGCGAACAACGTCGGCTTCCACGCACTGGTTGGCTGCTGAGGAGACCGATCATCGAGTCCCAGCAGACCGCGCAGCCGCGCGTTCTCCGACCGCAGCACGAGAAGCTCCGCCTCAATCGAGGCTAAGTGGCTGCTTGCACCGCCGCCATCGGAGGGGTCGGCCATACCGGCTCAACCCGACCCGGCGGCTCGCGCCGCAAAGCTCGGTGCTCCGGCAGCCGCGAGCCGATCCAGGGTCTTGCCGCGAGTCCGTGATTCTTGCAAGGCGTTACCCATGGCGTCGACCACGGAGAGCACGTCCTGTGGGTATCGGCGTAGAAGATCGGTGAGAAACGCATCGGGGTTGCGGCGACGAGCCGGCGCTATGTCCGACGGTGGGAAACCGGTCTTGTCCGGGGACAGCACCACCGTGGCACCTCCGGCGACCGCCGCTGCGCTGTGCACGTGATCGTCGGGGTCTGGTCCCGTCCGAGAGGCCACCAACGGCATGTAAGCCTCGGGTACCACCCGGCCGGCAGGGAAAGCCCGCCGGATGCATTCGCAGAAGTAGCGGGCCCGCTGAGCCTCGAGACCCTTGAGCTCCACAAGTACCCGTTCGACCTCGTCGAGGAGATGATCAGACCACAGGAGCTCGAACATACCTAGCTCCGCGAGGCGCAGCACCAAATCGGCAAGCGAGATCGGGTACAGCGTCGCAGTGTCCACAAAGACGCGATCCAACCGGGCCACGGACCGCCCCGGTCGCTCAGTACTCCGCCCCGCCGTCGACCAGCACGTTGACCGCGTTGGAGATGAGCGCTTGACGTTCGTCGCGGCCCTCCGCAAAGGCGGCCACGTCGATGACCCGAAGACGACGGTGACGGCTACCAGGAAGACGGCGAGCCGGGAGCTTGCCAAGGTCGATCAACCGGTCGACGAACTGGCGTGAGATCCCGAGCAACTCACCAGCCTCCGCAGGGGAGACCTCGGACTCGCCGCGCAGAACCACCACCTGCCCGCCAGCGGCGAGTTCCGACACCGCCACTCCGAGAAATCGCGACAGTTCGACGGATGACACGCGCTCACCGTCAGGGCGTTCGACAACCACCACGGCGCCAGAATCGAGGGCGCGGCGAAGCCGATCGCGCTGAGACTTGGGAGCACTGAATGATGCTGCCGGGACGAACGTCGTCTTGGCCATCGGGCGGACCTCCTGCGAGCAGCGTACAGCAGCTGTCCCAAGTGCAACTACCCTGCGGGTCGAGCGACCTGCTGTGATCCCCGTTCCGTGTCTAGGTTCGCGTCTAGAACTGGTGCCATGGGGATTCTAGAGCCGTCCAAAGAGAGGCTCCGCATTGCCCATGCTCTACCACGACATCTGATCCTTGCGGCCCTCTGACTCTGACTGCACTGGGCTTTTGCAAATCAGACCTCGCTGCGATCATCGAACCCTTTTGGGCGTGTGGTGGCTGCGGGCCGTCGGCGGCTACCGACCTGTTCGAGGGAGAGTCGGAGAGTGCCAGTCCCCCCTTACCGCAGGATGGCCGGCAGGTCGGGGGGCGGTGCGATGTTGGCGACCTCGTCGAGGGCGAACACGACCGGCGGCCAGTGGCCCTGTCTCAGGTGGGTGGCGTGGCCCCTGGCCCGCTCATGGCGCCCCGTCTCTTGCGGGCATGCCCCAGTCGGGTCCCTGACGTGCCGCCTCGCTCGCTGCTTGATCGGTGTCGGTCTTCGCCAGCACGACGAGCCCGGCCGCGAAGAGCAGGATCAGCGAGAGCAGCGCTTGGCGGAATGACCCGGTGGTGTTGACCACCACGGTGAAGAGCAGGGGGGCGATCCATGATGTCCCCTGGCTGCAGACCTCATAGAGGCTGAACCAGGTCGCTTCGCGCCCGGCGGGGATCATGGACACGAACAGCCCACGCGACAGGGCAGTGGTCGCTCCGAGGGCCACGCCGATCACCACGCCGGCGAGCACCGCCTCGGTCTTGTCGCGCAGGGCCAGGTAGGCGAAGGCGATGACGGCGCACCACACGACGAGGCTGGCCATGAGCACCCGGCGAGCGGCGAAGCGCCGGGTCAGACGCTCGGCGCTGAGAGACCCTCCGACAGCGACGAACTGGATCAAGAGGATGAGCGCAAAGAGGAAAGGCGCCGCCCGGGTGGTGTTGTCGTCGAAGAGCTGGTGGGTGACGAAGGTGGAGGTCAAGACGATCACCAGTCGCCCAGAGGGTTGACTCCGCCGCCGCCGGATCTGGCCATTCCCCGTCCGCTCGCCAGTGACACCCAACCGCAGCGAAACTCCGGTCAAGGTCAAGGCCAGGGCCATGCAGGTGAACGTTGAGCAGCGCTTGTTCCCGGGAGGCAGCCCGACCGCCCGACTCCGACCCGGGTGACAAGGCTTGCGGGGCGCTCGCGGTAACTCAGATCCAGGTCCACCAGTCGTCGATCTCGTCCCCGTTCTCAGCCGCTTTCGCCGCCTCGGTGATCCCGCATGGATCCAGCATCTCCGGACGATCCTCGGGTCTCTCCCGATGTGCCGTCACTGCCCTGAACTGGTATTTCGGTATGTCCAGATTCGTCGACGGACCGCTCTGAGCGGCTTCCCGAGCTGAGAGCGCGGACCGAACAACCTTCACAGGATGCAGGTGCTATCTGAAGGGGTCCCGGGCGTCGAGCCTCCTGCAACGACTCTGGTCGCTGGCGACCCCGACCAGGCCGTCCACGTCCTGGGGTCGCGTCATCCCGCGCCCGATATGTGCCCGAGTAGTGCGGTTGTCTTGGCCGCCAGGGTCGACATTCGGAGCGCTCGTTTGGTTGTCCACCGGGCCGGTTCAGCGGACCCCACGCGGACCAGAGCCGTCGTCCGGAGCGGCGGCCGCCTTGCGCGACCAGCGCGGTCGCTCAACGCATACGGGTCGTTCGGGCGCGCTCGCGACTGTTCGCACCCTCGACGCAAGGGGTCTGCGATCGTGGTCCCTGAGCCGGCGTTTGGTGCTACGTCCGATCGCCTCGGTAGGCCGCGCGTTCTGACCCTCGTTCACTTCGGGGATGCCAGAAGAGACGGGTGGAGGAGAGTCTTTGCTCCTCAACTCAGTGGTTGACAAGGGCAGGACCATCGACGTAGGTTGTAGTCAACTATTCAGTTGAGCAAGGAGTCGTCCGTGGTCGACGACCAGCTGTCCCGAGTCTTCGCAGCGCTTGCCGATCCGACACGGCGCGACATGGTGGCCCGCCTCGCCGTAAGCGACGCCACCGTCGGGGAGTTGGCCGATCCCTATGACGTCTCGATCCAGGCGGTGTCCAAGCACATCAAGGTGCTGGCCGACGCCGGCCTGGTGAGCCAGACCAAGGACGCCCAGCGGCGGCCGTGCCATCTCGAGGCGGAGGTGTTCGAACTGATGACGAAGTGGATCGAGCGGTACCGCCAACAGGCCCAGGAGCGCTACGAGCGCCTCGACGCCGTCCTGGCCGAGATGCGCGACCACCGATCCAGCAACCGCCCGAACCAACAGCAAGGAGCAGCGTCATGAGCGCCACCAGCAACCGCTACCAGGTCTCGATCGAGGCCGACCCCACCCTGCCGATCATCCGCATCACCCGCGACTTCGACGCCACCCCGGCGCAGCTGATGCGGGCCCACACCGATCCCGAGCTGTTC
>JALYZO010000145.1 GCA_030945745.1 Actinomycetota bacterium | reverse complement strand
GGCGGCAAGCGCAGCTTGGGTCTCCAACGCCCGACGGTGATCTGCATCCGTCGTCGGCGCAGAGGGGTACGCGGCGAGACGCTCCATCAGCTCCCGGTGGTCGGAGGGGTTGCGGGCGGAGTAGCCGAGACTCGATGCGACGCTGGGCATGGACGACCTCGCAGACGGCAGCGTTGATGGTGGCCCTGAGCGTCCTGGTGCCAAGGATGGCCGCCGCTTCGCGGGCGATGTCAACATCAATCTCGACGGATGTCCTGCCACGAAGGAACGATATGTCATTCTCGGGCCGGTCGGCTGGCGGCTGCTCGCTTGGCTACCTGCGCCGCCGCCCTGCGACCACTGGCAATGCACGCCGGGATGCCCGCCCCGTGGTAGCTGGCGCCGGCGACCGCAATCGGCGCGTCGAGGCGCCGGAGCCCGGCTTCGATGAGGGCAACGCGCTCGGGGTGTCCGACCGCGTACTGGGGGAAGGAGTTGGGCCAACGGGTGACCAGTGAGGCTCGGACCGCAGCGCCCACCCCGACGGCCTCGGAGACCTCGGCACTCAGACGCCCGACCAGCTCGTCGTCGTCCATGGCCTCCGCCCGACGGTCGCCGGCCCGCCCCGCGGATACGCGCAGCAGCGTGGTGCCGGGCGCTGCCCACTGCGGCCACTTGGTGGAAGCGAACGAGCAGGCCGTCATCAGCCGTCCGGTCCCCCGGGGGACCAGGAACCCGCTGATGCCCGGAGGAGGGCTCAGGTCCGCGGCGTCGTAGCTGATCAGGACCAGGGCCACCGAAGCGGTCGCTATCCTGCTCAGCTCGCTGGGCGCCAGGTCGCCGAGCACGGTTGTGGCCTGATGGGCGGCCACGGCCAGCACAGCGCCGTCGTAGGGAGCGGCGTCGGCGTCGAGAGCCACGCACCCATCCCGGAGGGTCACGTGGTCGGTGGCCACCCGGCGGAAGCGCACCCCCCGCTCCTCGAGCCGCTCGACCAGCCGGGCCACCAGAGCACCGGTGCCCCCCCTGGGCGTGAGGAACACCGGCCCCGACGCCGGCGTGGGAGCGTTCCGCAGGCCTCGCATCATGGAGCGGGACCGCCGGGCGGCGGCCATCAGCTCTGCGGTGGTGGCCTGGGCGCTCAACGCCCGGGTGTCACCGGCGTGGATGCCGCCGACCAGGGGGTCGACCAGGCGACACGCCACCTGGGTGCCGAAGCGCCCGGCTACCAGGTCGTAGACCGACACGTCCGCGTCGCCCCTGCGGGCGGGCAGGACCCGGTCGAGTGCCGCACGGGCCACGCCCAGCGGAGAGATGATCGACGAGCGGCTGATGCCTCGGAGGTTCCGGGGGACACCGAGGACCAGCCCGGCGGGAAGGGGGACCAGACCGGTGTCGGTCCACACCATGGCCGCACCGGTCGCCGGTGCCACCAGCTGGTCGGTCATGCCCAGCTCGGCGCACAGCTCGACGGCGTCAGGGACCCGGGTCAAGAAGGCGTCGGGCCCCAGGTCCACCGCCCTCCCTTCGAAGGTCCCGGTCTGCAGCTTGCCGCCGGGGGAGTCGGGGTCATAGACGGTCACCAGGCCACGGCTGCTCAGCTCCCAGGCGGCGGCCAGCCCGGTGATGCCGGCCCCGACAACCGCGTAGCGCTTCATGTGTGTCGTGGGATCCCGATCATCGCCCGGGTGCGTTGTCTGGGTCGGCTGGTGCCGAGGGTGGTGTGGTCGGGGCGGTGGAAGGTGAGCTCGGTGTTGGGGTTGCCGGTGGCGGTACAGCCGGCGTGGAGGAGGGTGTGATGGTGACCGCAGGCAAGGAAGCCGTTGTCGATGTCGGTGGGTCCGCCCTGGGCCCAGGGTCGCTGGTGATGAAGGTCGGCGATGCGGCGCTCGCAGCCGGGGAAGCGGCAGTGGCCGCCGTCCCTGACCTGCACCGCCCGGCGTTGCGCCATGGACCACACGCGGGTCTTGCGGCCCAGGGAGAGTGGTTCGCCGGTTGGACGGGTGCGGTGGGTGACGATGGACGTGTCGCAGGCGATCCGCTCGGCGGCTCCGGTGGCGAGGGGTGTGCCGTCGACCAGCTCGGCACCGTCGGGGCCGACGATCACGTGGACCAGGTAGCGGTCGTCGCCGACGGCAGCACCGTCATCGGCGTGGGCCAGGGCGGTGCGGGTGAGGTCCATGAAGGCGTCGGCTCGCCGTGACCGTTCCCTGTGGCGGCCGGCATCAGCCTGGGAGTCCGCACGTGAAGACTCGTCCACAGGCCCACCCGCTCCTGGGTCGGCGGTTCCGGGCCCGGAGTCTCCACGTGAAGACTCGTCCACAGGCTGATGGTGGCGGTCGAGGAACGCTTGGAGGGCGACCTCGAGCCAGCACGACTCACCCCGGTCCATCTCCCAGCGGTGCTCGACAAGCCACCCGCCCCGGTCCGACGCTGCCCCCGCTGCTCTCTCCACATCCTCAGCCATCTCAGCCATCACCGCCATGGCACTGCCACCTCCACACCATCGCACCGAACACCTGTTCGTACCCCCATGCTACGTCGAGGTTGTGACAGTCCGACGTCAGGTGGCGATGAGCCGGACGGCGACGTCTGGAGCGTTGGCTGCCGGTGCGCGCCGAAGGTAGACAGCTCCCAGGCGGCGGCCAGCCCGGTGGTGCCGGCCCCGAAGACTGCGATGCGCCTCATGCCCTGAGCCGTAGGCGGTCCACAACTTCCGTCGGTGACTCAGCCAGCTCGGCAGCGATGAGCTGGGCGTCGGAGCTGATGAGCGAGATCCGCAGACCTCTTGCCGCAGCTGCCCAGGCAGCGTCGTAGAACGTCAGGCCATGGGTCGTGGCCATCGACGCTGCGTCGCGTTGCCATTCCGGGGCCATCCCCAACGGCGGTCCGCAGACGGCAATGAGGTCGTCGAGCTGGTCGCCTACGTCCGCCGCCTTCCACCGCAGCGCCCGCACCAAGATGTTGCCAACCTCGTAGAGCGCCAGGTCGAGGACGTGAGCGTCAACGACCCCCTGTTGATGGGCCCTTCGGAGGGCCCTCGCGTCGACCAGCTCGCCCTCGCCTTCGGCGTGGAACCACTTGATAGCTATCCACCAGGCCAGCCGTGTACGAGCTCGACCAGGCGGAGGAGCTGGTCCGGGTCGGTCTCGGGGAGGACCCCGTGGCCAAGGTTGAAGATGTAGCCGGGACCGCTGTCCGTCCCCGCCCGCAGCACCGAAGAAGCCATCTCCTTGAGGTCCGGCCACGGGGCCAGCAGCGCCGTCGGGTCAAGGTTGCCCTGGAGGGCCTGATGGGCGCGGACCAGCGTCCGGGCCCGGGCCAGGGGTACCCGCCAGTCGACGCCGACCACCTCGACGTCGAGCGAGGCCATCTGGTCGAGGATCTCGCCGGTGCCCACGCCGAAGTGGACACGCGGCACGCCCAGGTCGGCGATGGCGTCGAAGACGCGTCCGGAGGCCGGGGCGACGTAGCGGCGGTAGTCGTCGGGGGACAGGTTGCCAACCCAGCTGTCGAAGAGCTGCACGGCGCCGGCACCCGCTTCAACCTGGGCTCGCAGGGCGGCGGCGGTGATGGCCGCCAGGCGGTCCACCAGGCGCTGCCACAGGTGTGGGTCGCCGTACATCAGCGACTTGGTCTTCACGAACGTCCGCGACGGCCCCCCTTCGACCAGGTAGCTGGCCAGGGTGAACGGGGCCCCGGCGAAGCCGATGAGGGGGACGTCGAGCTCGCCGACCAGGATCCGGATCGTCTCGGAGACCCACGGCAGGTCGATCTCGGGTTCGAGGTCGCGCAGGCGGCCCAGATCCTTCTCGGTCGTGAACGGTTCCTCGACGACCGGCCCGACGCCGGGGACGATGTCGACGCCGAAGCCGATGGCCGCCACCGGCACCACGATGTCGGAGTACAGGATCGCCGCGTCGACGCCGTAGCGCCGGACGGGCTGGAGCGTGATCTCGGCGGCGAGGTCGGGCTCGCGGATGACGTCGAGGATGCTTCCCGAGCGTCGCAGCGCCCGGTACTCAGGCAGGGAACGGCCGGCCTGGCGCATGAACCACACCGGCACATGGTCGCCCGGTTGCCCTCGGCAGGCCCGCAGGAACGCCGAAGAGGTCGTTGACTCTGACACAGTCCAACGGTACCTGGCCAAGATGTCGGCGGCTCATGTTGACACTCTCAGGGCCCAGCCCGTAGTTCGCATCACCGTCAACGTCTCACCGGAGGTGGCCAGTCAGCTCGAAGGCCTGGCCACCGACATGAACACCACGAAGACGCAGGCGCTCAACCAAGCCATCGCCACGACAGCGGCGATGTACAAGGCAACGGCCCGGGGAGGTCAAGTGGTCGTGAAGAAAGGCAACACCCAGCAAGTGGTGAACTTGCCCAAGGCGTGAGCGGCACAGGGGACGACCCTGCAGCACAAGGCGTAGTAGGAGTCCAAGATCTGACGGATGAAAAACCCAACGCGATTGATGGGTCCCCTCGGGTCCAAGACCAGCCTTGCTGACTGGACTCGCCCCACGCTGGCCGGACTTGGTCGTGGGTTTTACTTCGGATCTCGCTCGGGAACCGACAGCTCGAACCAGAAGGCGACTTGATCATTGGGGTTCAGCGTGAATGACGGTCGGAGCGGAGCCGCCGCAGGGCGTCGGCACCCCAGCGCAAGCCCCCCGAGGCGGCGGCCAGGGGAGCGGTGAGGACCTTGCCCAACCTCGACGGTGGGGCGCTCTTGGCCCCGGTCACGCTCAGGGCCTCGAGCAACCGCTCGGTGTTGACGGTGCCCTCGACGATGAACGCGTCCTTGGCCATCCCCTCCTCACTGCTCAGTCGGGCCGCCTCGATGTTCACCCCCTGCTCGTTGAGCTGGCCGGCGATGGCGCACAGCAGCCCGATGGTGTCGGGCGCCTCGACTTGGACCATGGCCCTCCCGGAGCCCTGAGGATGGCACTCGACGATGACGGGATCGCTCGCTCGCCAGGGAACGCGGACCGTCCGCCCGGCGAGCAGGTCGCTGCGGAGGCGCTCGCCCAAACGGTCCCAGTCGACCTCGGTGGCGGCGACCGGACCCGACACCGTCACCCGCTGGAGGGCCAGTCGGCTGGTGTCCAGGACCGTGATGGCCGCGTTGGTCACGCCCAGCCCGTCGTTGGCGAGCACGGCAGCCGTCGAGGCCAGCAAGCCGGGGCGATCGGCGGTGACCACGGTGATGCGCCACGCCCCCGCCCGGTCGGTCCCCTTGACGACGGCCCGGACCTCGCCCGCCTCCAGGGGCGGGTGGCACAGCACCATCTCCCCGGCCACCACGTCGTCGCGCTCCGCCAGGAGCCACAGCGCGTTGGTCTCCGCCAGGAACTCCTCGACCAGGTCTTCGGGCACGCTGGTCCGCTCCAGCAGTCGGCGCAGGACCGCTGCGGAAGCCATGCGCCGATGCTACCGGCGCCCGGCTTGCGCTCGACCACGCCCGGCGACCATTGTGGACGTTCTCTTTATGACACATCGGGACGTCCCGGCGGAGCAGGTCCACGTGGATCATGCCTACGGGCGGTTGGGGGCGATGCGCGCCGCTGCCGCCTCGAGGCTGGCCGACGCCTTCGGTGAGCGCGGGGGCACCTTTCAGTCCTTCACCGAGCGCGACATCCGGGTGCGCAACAGCCTCAGCCGGCTGGAGCAGCTGCAGATCGGGCGGGAGTCGCTGATCTTCGGTCGCATCGACCACCAGTCCGGCCCCGACGGCGTCTCCGAGACGTTCCACATCGGGCGGTTGGCCGTGTCCGACGACGACGGGGAGCCCCTGGTCGTCGACTGGCGGGCTCCGGTGGTCGAGCCGTTCTACCGGGCGACGGGAGCGCATCCCATGGGCCTGCGCCGGCGACGACACTTCCTCACCGAAGGTCAGGTGGTCCTCGACCTCGAAGATGAGCTGTTCGACCGCGACGGTGACGATTCGGGCGTCGGCCTGGGGTTGTCGGGCCCGCAGGTCCTCCTGGCCGCCCTGGAGCGGTCGCGCACGGGCCGGATGCGCGACATCGTGGCCACCGTCCAGCGTGAGCAGGACGAGATCATCCGCGGCGAGCTGCCCGGCATCCTGGTCGTCCAGGGTGGGCCCGGCACCGGAAAGACCGCCGTGGCCCTGCACCGGGCCGCCTACCTGCTCTACACCCACCGGTTCCCCCTGGAGACCCAAGGGGTGCTGGTCGTCGGTCCCAACCCCACGTTCCTGCGCTACATCGAACACGTCCTGCCCTCCCTGGGGGAGAGCGGTGTGCAGCTGTCCACGGTCGCCGCCCTGGTGACCGATGTGACCGCCTCCGAGGTGACCGTGCGGGGGACCGACGACACCGAGACGGAGCGGCTCAAGGGTGACGCCCGCATGGCCCGGGTGCTGTCCCATGCCGTCCGGGATCGCCAGCGCCCGCTGCGGCGCAGCGTGGAGATCCCCTACGGCCGGACCACGTTGCGGCTGACCCCGGAGGCCACCGCCCAGATCGTCTCCGCCGCCCGACGCCGGCCCGGCACCCACAATGTCCGCCGGCGCTCCGTCGAGACCCTCCTGTGGCGGCACCTGGCCGAGCAGCTCGCTCGCCGACTGGAGCGCAACGCCGCCGAGGTGGACAACCCGGCCGAACCGCCGGCCCCTGCGGATCTGGGCCGGGACCTCCGCCGCCTGCCGTTGGTCGCCGAAGCGCTCGACAGGATGTGGCCGGTGCTCACCCCCGCCGAGCTGATCCACGACCTCTTCGGGGCGCCCCCGCTCATCGAGCTGGCCACCAAGGGCCAGATCGAGCCGGCCGAGGCCAAGCGGCTGCACCGGGGCCGCAGCCCCCAGCCCTTCGAGGCGCCGTGGACGCTCGCCGACCTGCCGTTGCTCGATGAGGCCCGGTCGCTGCTCGGCGCAGCGCGCCGACGGCCGAGCAGCGACGAACCCGACATCCGAGCCTTCGGCCACATCGTCGTCGACGAGGCCCAGGACCTGTCCCCGATGCAGCTTCGGATGCTGGCCCGCCGCTCCCTGTCGGGATCGATGACCGTGGTCGGCGACATCGCCCAGGCCACCGGGGCGTGGGCTCCCGACGGATGGGCGGACGTGGTCCGCCACCTGCGCAGCACACGGCCCTGGCGTGAGGTGGAGCTCACCGTCAACTACCGCACGCCGAGCGAGATCATGGAGCTGGCGGGGCGTGTGCTGGCCGCCACCGCTCCTGAGATGCGACCTCCCGAGTCCGTCCGAGCCAGTGGGGAATTGCCTCGCCTGGTGGCGGTCAGCTCGACTGGGGAGGACCCGGTCCGCTCCCTGGGCGAAGCGGTGGTCGCGCAGATAGCCGACGCCGACGATGCCGGCACCGTCGCGGTCATCGCCCCGCCCCTCTACGCGGAGGGGCTCTCCGAAGCGTTGGTGGCTGCCGGCGTGGCTCATGGCCGGGTCGGCCGCAACGCCCTCGAATCCGAGGTCACCCTGCTGGCGCTGGCCGACGCCAAGGGCCTGGAGTTCGACACGGTCATCGTCGTCGAGCCCGCCGCCCTGATCCGCGACGCCCCCCAGGGGCTGCACTCGCTGTACGTGGCGCTGACCCGGCCGACCAAGCGCCTGGTCATCGTCCACAGCGAGGCCCTGCCCGCCGAGCTGGCAACGGCCTGAGCCTGTCAGCTCCGGCGCACCATCCGACCCCGCCAGCGCACCTGGCGCTGGGCGACGAGGAGGATGCCGGAGCGGATGAACAGGGCCACGAAGGCGATGAGCGGCACGGGGAACAGGGCGGCGCTGAGCGCCCCGAAGCGCCCGACCCGGCGCAGCATCCACCCGATCTCCGCCGCCCACACGGCGTAGATCACGGCGTTGACGAGGCGGTGGGGGCCCCCGGCGAGGGCCGCCACCCCGTCCCAGCCGGCGACCACCGCGCCCCACACCCACAGGAACGGCCCGACGATGGCCACCGGCGACGCGCCCCGGGCCCCGACGCCGAGGGATCGGGTCCAGCCGTCGATCAGCTGGCGGACACCGCCGGGGTACATGCGGAAGCGGACCATCGTTCGCCCCCCGAGGACCGTCACCGCCCGCCCGGCGGCGCGGTAGCAGCGGGCCAGAGCGATGTCCTCGATCACCTGGGAGCGCACCGTCAGGTCCGTGTGACCACCCACGGCGTCGTAGTCGGCCCGGCCGGTGATCAGGCATGGCCCGAACGCCATCGCCACCTCCCGGCGGGGTGGGCCGGTGAAGCCGAGCGTCCCCATCATCGACACCACGTTGCAGATCGCCGACAGCCGCTCGTAGGGCCGCACGGTCACGTGGTGGGGTTGCACCGACACCAGCCCTCCCCGGCGGCGGTGCTCGTCGACCAGGGCGGCCAGCGCGCCGGGGGCCAGGGTCACGTCGGCGTCGAGGAACACCAACAGGTCACCGACGGCGCGGGCGGCACCCGCTGTGCACGCCGCCGGCTTGCCCAGCCAGCCGTCGGCCAACGGCGGGGCGTCGAGCACCCTCGCACCGCCTGTCGCGGCCACCGCGGCGGTCGCGTCCTCGGAGTGGTCGTCGACCACGATCACCTCGTCGGCCACGTGGGTCTGGGTGGCCAGGGAGGCCAGCAGGTGGGGGAGGGAGGCCTCCTCGTTGCGGGCGGGGATGATCACCGACACGGTTGGCAACGCCGGGGCCGGCCCCGGCCCTGCCGGCGGGGACACCCGGGGCGGCGGGATGCGGGCCAGGAGCCAGGCGCCGGTCGCCCACTGCACGGCCAGGAGGATCAGGTGCCCGGGTGACACCGCCGCTCCTCGCTCGGAGGGCTCGGGACCGGGCTGCGCACCTCGACATCCTGGCAGCAGGTGGCCTGCGGCCGGGCATCGC
>JALYZO010000132.1 GCA_030945745.1 Actinomycetota bacterium | reverse complement strand
GGGCCGGCACCCCGGCTGCCGCCACCTTCGCCGGGAACCCGCCGGCGCCCCGGCGGGCATGCGGCGGCCGCACGGTCACCCAGCTGCACTACGCCCGGCGCGGTGAGGTCACCCCGGAGATGGAGTTCGTCGCCATCCGTGAGGGGGTCGAGCCCGATGTGGTGAGAGTCGCCATCGCCGAGGGCCGAGCCATCCTGCCGGCCAACGTCAACCATCCGGAATCCGAGCCGATGGTCATCGGCCGCGACTTCCTGGTCAAGGTGAACGCCAACATCGGCAACTCGGCCGTCACCTCGAGCGTCGCCGACGAGGTCGAGAAGCTGACCTGGGCGACGCGGTGGGGGGCGGACACGGTGATGGACCTGTCGACCGGGCGCGACATCCACTCGACCCGGGAGTGGATCCTTCGCAACTCGCCGGTCCCCATCGGCACGGTGCCCATCTACCAGGCCCTCGAGAAGGTCAATGGGGTGGCGGACGCCCTGAGCTGGGAGGTCTATCGCGATGTCCTGATCGAACAGGCCGAGCAGGGGGTCGACTACTTCACCATCCACGCCGGTGTCCTGGGAAGCTACGTGCTCCTGACCGCTGCGCGGCGGACAGGGATCGTCAGCCGGGGCGGGTCGATCATGGCCGCCTGGTGCCTGGCGCACGGCCAGGAGAACTTCCTCTACACCCACTTCGAGGACATCTGCGAGATCATGGCCGCCTACGACGTCGCCTTCTCGCTTGGCGACGGTCTCCGCCCGGGTTCGATCGCCGACGCCAACGACGAGGCCCAGTTCGCAGAGCTGGCCACCCTCGGAGAGCTCACCGAGGTGGCCTGGCGCCACGACGTGCAGGTCATGATCGAAGGGCCCGGCCACGTCCCGTTGCACAAGATCAAGGACAACGTGGACCGCCAGCTCCGGGTGTGCCATCAGGCTCCCTTCTACACGCTCGGTCCCCTCACCACAGATGTCGCTCCTGGCTACGACCACATCACGTCGGCCATCGGGGCGGCCATGATCGGTTGGTACGGCACGGCCATGCTCTGTTATGTCACCCCCAAGGAGCACCTTGGCCTCCCCAATCGTGAGGACGTCAAGGCCGGCATGATCGCCTACAAGATCGCAGCCCACGCCGCCGATCTGGCCAAGGGCCACCCGGGGGCCCAGGTCTGGGATGACGCGCTCTCGGCGGCCCGCTTCGAGTTCCGTTGGGAGGACCAGTTCGAGCTGTCCATGGATCCCGGCACGGCGCGGTCGTTCCACGACGAGGCGCTCCCCGCCGCCGCCGCCAAGACGGCGCACTTCTGCTCGATGTGCGGACCGAAGTTCTGCTCGATGCGCATCAGCGCCGACATCCGCGATGGGCATACTGGGGCATGGCCCACGTCTACCCCCAGATCAACGAACACCTGACCGCCTGGATGGCCGACCAGCCCGTGTTCTTCGTGGCCACCGCCCCGAACGACCCCGACGGGTTGGTCAACTGCTCGCCCAAGGGCAACCGCCAGGAGTTCGCGGTGATGGACGGACACACCGTGGCCTACCTGGATCAGACCGGCAGCGGCGTGGAGACGGTGGCTCACCTGCGGGACAACGGGCGCATCGTCGTCATGTTCTGCGCCTTCACCGGTCCGCCTCGCATCCTGCGGCTGCACGGCCAGGGCCGTGCGCTGCTCGCCGGCGACACCGGTTTCGACGCGGTGGCCGGCGCCTTCCCGGGGGCACATGACGTCGGGGTTCGCTCCGTTGTCGTCGTCGACGTCACCCGGGTGGCCGACTCGTGCGGGTACGGCGTGCCGCTCATGGCCTTCGATCGTCACCGCCCCACCATGGAGCAATGGGCGGCGAGGAAGGGGCCGGAGGGGATCCGCCAGTACTGGGAGAAGAAGAACCTGTCCAGCATCGACGGCCTCGACGGGCTGCCGCTCAGCTCCTGAAGCCACTTGCTCAGGAGCCTGGTCGGCGACCCTCCCGGCAGGCCGTAGCGTGAAGCAATGACCGACGAGACCAGTCTGCGGGGATGCACGGTCGGCGTGACGGCCGACCGTCGCGGGGACGACCAGGCCGTGATGTGGCGCCGGCTGGGCGCCGAGGTCCTGCGGGGCGCAGCCATCCGCTCCGAACCGGTCGCCGATCCCGACGCTCTGCGAACCGCGGTCGCCGCCCTGGTGGCCGAGCCGCCCGACTTCGTGGTGGCCAACACGGGCTACGGGATGCGGGCCCTCTTCGCCCTGGTCGAAGAGTGGGGGCAGGCCGATCCCCTCCGTGCCGCGCTGGGCCACGGTCAGGTGGTGGCCCGCGGCCCCAAGGCAGCCGGGGCCGTGCGATCGGTCGGTCTGGAACTGGCCTGGCGTTCGCCGTCCGAGCAGCTCCCCGAGGTGGCCGACCACCTGATCGACCAGGGCATCGCCGGGGCCAGGATCGCCTTCCAACTTCACGGGGATGACGCCACCGAGTTCACCACCGCCCTGGAGGCCGCCGGGGCCGAGATCATTCCCCTGCCCATCTACCGCTGGACCCGCCCCGGTGATGACCAGCCCGCCCTGTCGCTGATCGACGCGTGTTGTTCCGGTCGCGTCGACGCCCTGACGTTCACCTCCGCGCCCGGGGTCCGCAACTTCGTGGCGGTGGCCGAGACTGCCGGGCGCAGCGGCGAGCTGGTCGACGCCGCCCGGCGGATGGTGATCGGATGCGTCGGCCCGGTGTGCTCGGCGGCGGCCGCCGAAGAGGGCTTCGACGACATGGTGGTGCCCGACGCCTGGCGGTTGGGTTCGCTGGTCCGGGCCGTCACCGAGGCGTTGGTCAACCGGCCCGGGCGGTCCGCTTGACCGTCGTCCGTCGCGAACACAGCCTGGACGTTCTCGCACACACGTGCGCCTGGCGTGAGACCCGATCGCCCTGGCCGGCCGGGACCGTGGCCGGCGACATGGCCACCACGGCGGCGGTGACGGCCGACGAGCCGGCCCATCTTCGCCGCCTGGAAGCCACCAAGAAGCAGGGAGGGCAATGACGTGACCGAGCGCCTGACCGAACGCCGCCCCTCGTCCCTGTGCTTCAAGGCTCGCTGCTGGCCGAGCACCCCAAGGAGAGCCCCGTCATGATTCCCGCCAGCTACCGCCTCGAGGGACCTCCGGGAGCGCCGCTGCTGGTGCTGTCCAACTCGCTCGGCACCACCGCCGAGATGTGGGCCCCCCAGATGCCGGCCCTCACCGCCCGGTTCCGGGTCGTCCGCTACGAGCAGCGCGGCCACGGCGGGACGGCCGCTCCTCCGGGCCCGTACGGCATCGACGACCTGGGCACCGACGTCGTCGACCTGATGGACCACCTGGGCGAGAACAGCGCCGGCCTGCTCGGCCTGTCGCTGGGCGGCATGGTCGCCCTGTGGGTGGCCGCCAACCACCCCACCCGCGTCGACCGCCTGGCCCTGACGGCAACGTCCGCCTACCTCCCTCCGGCGCAGGGTTGGATCGATCGGGCCGCCCACGTCCGGGCCCACGGCGTCGCCTCGCTGTCAGAGGCTGCGCTGGGGCGGTGGTTCGTCCCCGGCTTCACCGACGAGCACCCCGAGGTGGCCGACGCTGTGAGGGCCATGCTGGGCGCCACTGCCGCCGAAGGCTACGCCGGATGCTGCGAGGCAATCGCCGGCATGGACCAACGGCCGTCGCTGGCAGCGGTCACGGCCCCGACCCTGGTCATCGCCGGCACCGACGACCCCGTCACCCCACCGGCGACGGCCCTGGAGCTGGCCTCGGGCATTGCCGGCGCCTCGCTGCTGGTCCTCCCCCACGCGTCCCACCTGGTCAACATCGCCTCCCCGGATCGCTACACGACGGCAGTCGTCGATCACCTCAGCGGTGGCACCGTGGCCGAGCGAGGGGAGCGCACCCGCCGCCAGGTCCTGGGCGATGCCCATGTCAACCGCTCGGCAACGCCGGCGGGCGCATTCGGGGCGCCATTCTCCGAACTCATCACCCGCTACGCATGGGGTGACATCTGGACCAGGCCCGGGCTCGACCGCCCCACCCGCTCGGCCATCACCGTGGCCATGCTCGTCGCCCTCGGTCGCCTCGACGAACTGGCCCTGCATGTCCGGGCGGCCCGACGCAACGGGCTCACCAACGACCAGATCAGCGAGATCCTGCTCCAGACGGCCATCTACTGCGGAGCGCCGGCGGCGCACAGCGCGTTCGCCGTCGCCGCCGAGACCCTGTCCCACATCGACGCCGAGGCCGGTGCCTGACGCGGCCGGCCTCCGGTTGGCCTTCCACGACCGTGGCGCCGGAGCGTCAGGCCGCCGGTAGCTTGCTGCTATGAGCGACGACAACGGCAGCTACAAGCGCGACATGCGCTACCTCGACGCCCGGATCACCGCGGACGGCCGTGACGGGTGGCCCGTGGAGGCCGGGCGGTACCGACTGGCCGCGGCCCGGGCCTGTCCGTGGGCCAATCGGGCCGTCATCGTCCGGCGGCTCCTTGGCCTCGAGGGCTCCTTGTCCATGGCCCTCGCCGGACCCACCCATGACGAGCGCAGTTGGACCTTCGATCTCGACCCTGGCGGGCGGGATCCGGTGCTCGGCATCGAACGGTTGGCCGATGCGTACCACAAGGCCCAGCCCGGCTTCGACCGGGGGGTGACGGTGCCGGCGATCATCGACATCCCCACCGGTGCCGTCATCACCAACGATTTCCGCCAGATCACGGTCGATCTGGAGACCGAGTGGGTCAGCCTGCAGCGTCCAGGGGCGCCGGACCTCTACCCCGAAGGTCGGCGCGACGAGATCGAGGAGGTGGCCGAGCTGGTGTTCCGGGATGTCAACAACGGCGTCTACCGGGCCGGTTTCGCCACGCACCAGGCGGCATACGATAAGGCGTACGCCGCCCTGTTCGCCCGTCTCGACTGGCTGAGTGACCGGCTGGCCACTCGGCGCTACCTGGTGGGTGACACCATCACGGAGGCGGACGTCCGCCTCTTCACCACCCTGGCCCGCTTCGATGCCGTGTACCACGGGCACTTCAAGTGCAACCGGCAGAAGCTCTCCGAGATGCCGGTGCTGTGGGCCTACGCTCGCGACCTGTTCCAGACACCGGGGTTCGGCGACACCACCGACTTCGTCCAGATCAAGCAGCATTACTACGTTGTCCACACCAACGTGAACCCCAGCGGGATCGTCCCGGCTGGTCCCGACCCCTCCGGCTGGTGGAGCGAGCACGGGCGCCAGGAGTTGGGTGGCCGCCCGTTCGGGGATGGCACGCCGCCGGAGCCGCCGCTGCCGGGCGAGGAGGTTGGGTGAAGCGCCTGCGGTGGCGCCACTAGCGTCGCCGCCATGACCTGTTGGGCCGACTTCGTTGCCGCCGCCCCCGAGATGGCTCAGCGGTTGGAGGAACGGTTCGGCGCCACGGGACTGGTGGCTGTCGGGACCCTGCGCCGTGATGGCTGGCCGCGGATCAGCCCCGTCGAGCCGATCATCAGCGACGGGCAGCTGTACCTGGGGATGATGTGGCAGTCCCGCAAGGCGTTGGACCTGCTCGGTGATCCACGCTGCATCGTGCACACCACGATCGCCGACAGCAGCGGCAGCGAAGGCGACGGGAAGGTCTACGGACGGGCCGTCGATGTGGTCGACCCCGACGAGCGCGATGCCTACGGCCGCGCCCTGGAAGCGGCCATCGGATGGCGACCGACCGGCTCGTTCCACCTGTTCCGCATCGCCATCGCCGAGGTGGCGTGGGTCAGGTTGGGGGCGGGTCCCCGCGAGGTGCTGCGCTGGGAGCCCGGTCGGCCCATGCAACACCTCGACGCCCCGTAGATCACGACAAGACCCGCTTGCGGAAGGCTCGGATGCCGAGGGTGAGGAACAGGGCGCAGAACCCGATCAGCACCGGGTAGATGATGTAGAGGTGCATGTGGCTGGCCTGGGTGAGACCGGCTCGCAGCCCCTCGGCGACATAGATGAGGGGGTTGATCAGCACGACGGTCTGCAACCAGTGGAAGGCACCGATCTTGACGGGGGCGAGCTTGGTCCACTGGTAGTAGGTGCCGCCCAGAAAGGTGACCGGTAGCACCACGAAGCCGAACATGAGGCCGATGTTGCGAGGTTCGAACGTGCAGCCGAGCAGCAGCCCGAGCGACGTCATGGCGATGCAGGCGATGGGGATGATGGTGACGACGATCCACCAGTGGACCGACAGGTGGGCCTCCACTCCCCTGGCGTGGACGACGGCGGCGATGGGGAACACGATGAGCGCGGCGATGACGCCCTGGATGGCTCCGGAGAGGACCTTGGCCACCGCCACCAACCACACAGGGCAGGGTGCCTGGACCCGGTCCTCGATCTCCCGGGTGAACCCGAACTCGGTCGCCAGGGTCAGCGCCACCGACTGGATGCCCTGGAACATGATGGAGATGCCGATCACGCCGGGGACCAGCACGGTGGCGAAGCCGGCAGCTCCGGCCGAGGAGCCGCCCACGCCCTGGCCGATCTTGGGGAACACGAAGAGGAACACGAACACGAGGAGGAAGGGCTGGACGAGGGTCCGGGCCACGAACTCGCCGGCGTTCTTGCGGAGCACGGTCAGGTCGCGCAGCAGCAGTGCACCAAGAGCCGATCGGCTGGCGGCCAGCGTGGTGCGGGTCGGGGCCGCATCGATGCGCGTCCTTTGGGCAATGGCCTCCCCGCTCTGAGGGGGATCGGTGACGGTCATCAGTCTCGTAGCTCCTGTCCGGTCAGGTTGATGAACACCGTCTCCAACGACGGCGAGGCGACAGACAGGTCGACCAGCTCGACGTTGCGCCGCTCAGCGATGGCGACGACCCTGGGCAGCAGGCGGTCGGAGCCGTGCACGTGCAGCTCCAGGCCGCCGTCGACGGCTCGGACGGTGCTCACCCCGTCGAGCCCGTCCCGCAGGGCGTCGTCGAGACCGCTGACGCCGTCGGCCACCTTCACGGTCACGATGGTGTCGGCGCCGACACCGTCCTTGAGCTCGGCCGGGGTGCCGAGGGCCAGGATCCTGCCGTGGTCCATGATGGCCACCCGGTTGCAGAGCTGGTCGGCTTCCTCCATGTAGTGCGTGGTGAGGACGATGGTCTGGCCATCGGCGTTGAGCTCGCGGAGCACCTCCCAAAGTGCGAGGCGACTCTGCGGATCCAGACCGGCGGTGGGCTCGTCGAGGAACAGCACCGCCGGGCGGTGGAAGATCGAACGGGCCACCATGAGGCGCTGCGCCATGCCGCCGGACAGGGCGTACACCGAGGCCTCGGCCCACTTGCCCAACTGGAACTGCTCGAGGAGCGCGTCCGCGTGGCGGCGGCTCTCCCGGGCAGGGATGCCGAACAGCCGGCCATGGAAGTACAGGTTCTCCCGCACCGTCAGGGCTCGGTCCAGGGTGTTCTGCTGGGAGACCACGCCGATGATCTGCTTGGTCAGCGCCGGGTTGCCGACCACGTCGATCCCGGCGATCTCGGCCTGGCCGGAGGTGGGCAGGACCCGGGTGGTGAGCATGCCCGCCGTGGTGGTCTTGCCCGCCCCGTTCGGCCCCAGGAGGCCGAACACCTCGCCGGCGGTGACCTCCAGATCGAGGTGATCGACGGCAGCGACGTCGGCGCCGGGGTAGACCTTGGTGAGGCCCACCGTGCGAATGACGACGGGGACAGCAGGACTCGGAGCTGACTGGTCCGCACCCTTGTCGTCGTCGGTCACCGCCGTGCTCCGACGTGCGGGGCCGCTCGTTCCCTCATCGAAACCCTCCGTTGTCGACCCTACTGGGTGGAGCGTCACCCCTGGCCCCAGAAGAGTCGCTCGACGACCCGCCGGGCCCGCCGGGTCAGGCGCCGGTACTCCTCGCGAAGCTCGCTCGGCGTGGTGTCGAGGCTGCGGGCCAGCGCGGACAGGTGGTGCCCGGTGGACGGCAACGCGTCGCTGCCCGACCCGCGCACCAGGAACAGACGGTTGCGGGTCCTCTCGCAGAAGCGGTAGCACGTGGCCAGGGTGTCGGCGTCGTCGCTGCTCAACGCGCCGGCATCGATCAGGGCGTCGAGGGCGTCGAGGGTCCCGGTGGCCTGCACCCCGAAGGTGAGCTGCAGCAGCTGGGCCGTCCACTCGATGTCGGCCAGTGAGCCGCGTCCCAGCTTGAGGTGGAACTGCGGGTCCTCGCCGGCCGGGATGCGCAGTCCTTCGACGCGGGCCTTTGTCCGGCGGATCTCGCGCCTGTTGTCATCGGTGAAGGGTTGGTCCCACACGAACTCCGCCGCCAGGCGGGCGAAGCGCTCGCCGACCTCGGGGTCGCCGGCCACGAAACGACCCCGGAGGAGGGCCTGGCGTTCCCAGGTCTGGGCCCACCGCCGGTAGTAGGTGGCAAACGCGTCCAGGCTTCGGGCCAGGGGTCCCTGGCGCCCTTCGGGACGCAGGTTGGCATCGAGGGGGTAGATGCGCCGGGCTGGCGTGTCGCCACCGATCAGCTTGACCAGCGCGGCCGCTGCCGCCTCGCCGGCCACCGCCGGGCCGTTCTGCCCATCGGCATGAAGGTCGACGACGAACAGGACGTCGAGGTCACTGGCGTAGGAGAGCTCGCCGCCACCCAGGCGCCCCATGGCGATCACCGCGAACGGCACCTGGGGATCCACCATCTCCACAGCCGAGGCGAGCACCGACTCGGCCAGCTCGGTCAGGGCTCGGCCTGTGCGGTCCACGGTGGACCGGCCCAGCACGTCGGCGGCGGCGATGCGCAGCAGCTCCCGCTGGTTGAAGGCGATGAGCCCGTCGGTGCGGCTCTTCGGATCGCTTCGCCACGACATCGATCGGCGGGACAGGTCGATCAGGTCGTCGGGGGTCGACGACGGAGCCCGCCTGGTTCGGGTGCTGCCGGCCGCCAGCTCGCCGATGGTGGCCCGATGCGTGCGCCCGATGCGGTCGGCCAGGCTGATCATCACATCCGGGTGGCGCTCGAGGCCCCGGGCGAACATCGGCCCGGTGCCCAGCAGCAGGCACAGTTGGCGAGCCGCTTCCGCCGACTCACGGAACACCGTGGTGAGCTGCGAGCTCCTGTGCTCGCCGGTGGTCAGGGAGCGCAACCCGAGCAGGCCGAGGTCGGGATCGGGCGACTGCGACAGCCATTCGAGGATCAGGGGGAGGAGCTGGCGCATCAGCCGGGACGATCTGGAGAACCCGCGGGTCAGCTCGGTGACGGCCTGGCGGGTGCGCTCAGCATCGCTGAAGCCGAAGACGGCCAGGCGTTCGGCGGCAGCGCCCGGTGTCAGGGTCCCGGCGCCTGCCGTTGGTCGATCACCGGTGAAGACTTCCAGCAAGGGCCGAAAGTACAGGCGCTCATGGATGGAGCGCCCGGTGGCCTGGTGGCGCCTGAGGTCTCGCTCGAAGCGCACGAGGGCGCTCGCGGTGGCCGTGTCCCGGTAGCCGAGCACTCGGGCCAGTCGGGCACGAGCGTTCGGTTGGGTGGGCACGGCGTGGACCTGTTGGTCCTCATAGAGCTGGAGGCGGTGCTCCACGGTGCGCAAGAAGCGGTAGGCCTGTTCCAAGGCGGCGGCGTCCCCGGCGTCGACGTAGCCGCCGGTGGCCAGGGCTCGGAGGGCGCCCAGGGTGCACGGGACGCGCAGGGTGGGGTCCTGGCGACCGTGCACCAGCTGCAGCAGCTGGACGGCGAACTCGATGTCGCGGATCCCGCCCCGACCACGCTTGAGCTCGCGCTCCTGGAGTCCTCTGCGGGTCATCTCCGCCTCGGCCATGGCCTTGAGCTCACGAAGACGACGCAGGTCCTCACCCCCGAAGGGGCGGCCCCACACCCGGCCTTCGGCCTCGGTGATGAACGCCGCTCCCAGCTCAGCGTGTCCGGCGGCGGCTCGTGCCTTGAGCAGGGCCTGGAACTCCCAGGTCTGCGCCCAGCGGTCCCAGTAGGTGCGGTACGAGTCCAGGCTGCGGACGATCGCACCAGCGCGGCCCTCGGGGCGCAGGTCGAGATCCACCCGCCACGCCCGACGGGCCTCTTGGAGGAGCCGGCGCGGCTGGCCGTCGCCGACGAGCATCACGTCGACGTCGCTGGCGTAGTTGAGCTCCCGGGCACCCAGTTTGCCCATGGCGATCACGGCCAGGGCATCGGCGTCGGCCACCGCCCAGGCCCGGGCCAGGACATCGTCGGCCAGGTCGCTGAGCGCAACAACCACGGCCTCCAGGTCGTCACGCCCGGTGAGGTCGCGCGCGGCGATGCGCAGGATCCCCAGTCGTTTGTGGCGGGACAGGTCGTCGCCGGTGACCGGCTGGGTCAGCGGCCCCTCGTCGATGGCCGCCAGCACGTCGAGCGCGGCCGGGTCGGTGATGCACAGGCGGGCCTGCCACGGGCTGGCCGCAGACACCGCCACCAGGCTGGCCTGGAGGGCCTCGTCGGCGGACACCCGTTGGGCGGCGTCCGGCGCGGTGTCCGCCAGGCGCTCCAACACCCGGGTCACCGCCCCGGGATCCGCGCTTCGCTCCACCTCCCCCGGTGTCGTCCCCACCCGTCGATCATGCCACCGCCCGGCGAGGGTGACGCCGGGTACCTCGACCAACGGTGTCTCGAAACCACCCGGCGGGGTCGCGGGCCTACGCTTCGGGGGGTGACCCGTCTTCGTTTGGCCCTGGGCCAGATCAACCCCATCGTCGGGGATCTGGAAGGCAACGCGGATCGGATCATCGATGCTCTCGCTCAGGCGGAGGCCGCCGGTGCCGATCTGGCCGTCTTCCCCGAGCTGGCCATCACCGGCTACCCACCCGAGGACCTGCTGCTCAAGCCCGGCTTCATCGCCGACAACCGGGCTGCCCTGGAGAAGGTGGCGGCCGCCACCGGGCGGTGCGTGGCCGTGCTCGGCTTCGTCGACGCCGCCATCGACCTGTACAACGCGGCCGCCGTGTGCGCCAACGGCGTCGTGATCGGCACCCACCACAAGGAGGTGCTGCCCAACTACAGCGTGTTCGACGAGCAGCGGTACTTCGCCGCCGGCCGGGGTGCCACCCGCCTGTGGTCGATCGGCGGGGTGCGCGTCGGCGTTTCGGTGTGCGAGGACGCCTGGAGCCCGTCGGGACCGATCGCCGCCCAGGCCGCCGGTGGCGCCGAGCTGATGGTGAACATCAACGCTTCCCCGTACTACCGCGGTCGCAGCGGCGAGCGGGAGCGGATGCTGGCCACCCGGGCGGCCGACGCCTCCACCACCCTGGTCTACGTCAACTGCGTGGGCGGCCAGGACGATCTGGTCTTCGACGGGACATCGATGGTCCTCGACGCCGACGGGAGCGTCATCGCCTCGCTCCCGCAGTTCGAGGAGGTCGTGCAAGTCGTCGACCTCGATGTCCGTCCGGTGTTCCGCAAGCGGCTGCTCGACCCCCGTGGTCGCCGGGTGGCCGACCCGCTCCCGGTGACGGTGATCACCGATGCGCCCCGCCAGGCCGTCGACGCCCCCCGCCTTCCTCCCGCTTGTGGCTCGGCGCTCGGCCACGAAGCCGAGGTGTGGTCCGCGCTGGTCACCGGGACCCGCGACTACGTGAACAAGAACGGCTTCTCCGACGTGGTCATCGGCCTGTCGGGAGGGATCGACTCGTCGATCGTCGCCGCCGTTGCCGTCGACGCCCTCGGTCCCGACCGGGTGCACGGGGTGTCGATGCCGTCGCGCTACTCGAGCGAAGGTTCCGAGACCGACGCCGCAGACCTGGCCGCCCGCCTGGAGATCGACTGTCGGACGGTGGCCATCGAGGGGGCGCACGTCGCGCTGTGGGGAATGCTCGAGCCCTGCGTGACCGGCCGGTCCCCAGGCCTGACCGACGAGAACCTGCAGAGCCGGATTCGGGGGGTGACGCTCATGGGGCTGTCCAACGCCCTGGGCTGGTTGGTCCTCACCACGGGCAACAAGAGCGAGGCCGCCGTCGGCTACTCGACCCTCTACGGGGACACGGCGGGCGGCTTCGCGGTGATCAAGGACGTGCCCAAGACCCTCGTGTTCCGCCTGTGCCAGTGGCGCAACACGATCAGCGAGGTCATTCCCCCCATCATCATCGCCAAGCCGCCGTCGGCCGAGCTGCGGCCCGATCAGCGCGACGACCAGAGCCTGCCTCCCTACGAGGTGCTCGACCCGATCATCGCCGCCTACGTCGAGCTCGACATGACCAAGCAGGAACTGGTCGACGCCGGCTTCGACGAGGAGATCGTGACCAGGGTCGTTCGCCTCATCGACATCGCCGAGTACAAGCGCCGCCAGACCCCGCCGGGGGTCCGCGTGACACCCAAGGCCTTCGGCCGTGACCGGCGGGTGCCGATCACCAACCGGTACCGCTGACCCGGGGCCCGAGCGGATGCCCGGGCACTACCATGGGACTCCCATGTCGCCCACTGCCGCAGCGGCCAAGCGAGTCGTCCCGGCCGACGACGCGCCGCTGCGTCGGTCCCGGGCACGGCGCGGTGACGGCGATCGCCTCCGGGGGGAGATCCTGGCTGCGGCCGAGGCGTTGCTGATCGCCACCAACGACCAGGCCACCCTGTCGATCCGGGCCGTGGCGTCAGCCGTCGGGGTCACCCCGCCGTCCATCTACCTGCACTTCGCGGATCGCAATGAGCTGCTCTTCGCGGTGTGCGAGCGGCATGCCCTCCAGCTCGAGCAGGCCATGGCCGACGCCGCCATCGGCGTGGGCGACGACCCGTTGGAGCGGCTGCGACGGCGTGGCCTGGCCTACCTGCACTACGGCCTGCGCCACCCAGAGCACTACCGCATCTTGATGATGAGCCGCCCCGACGCCACCCCGGACCGCTTCATCGACGAGCGGATGGCCGACACCGCCGGGCTGCTTCCCGTGGTCGACGACATCAGCGCCGCCATCGACCGGGGACTGTTCCCCAACCAGGACCCCTTGGACGCCGCCAAGCTGCTGTGGATGATGATCCACGGGATGGTGTCGTTGCTGATCTCCAAGCCGGACTTCCCGTTCCCACCTCCCGAGGAGTCCTACCAGCGCCTCTACGAGATGCTGGTCGCCGGCCTGGTCACGCCGGGCCGGGCCGGCACCGCCGTCTGATGGGCGGGGGCGTCGCTCCCCTGGGCCTGATGGAGGTGGCGGAGAGGATCGGTCACTACGTGTGGTTCGAGCGGCGGGGCTTCGAGATCCTCGGGTCGTGGACCCCGGCCATCGACGACGGCGCCGTCAAGGCCATGGTCGACCGTCACGCCCAGCATCACGCCTGGCGTGCCGGGCAGTGGTGGGAGCGGCTGCCGGTCCTGGCGCAGATCGACCGGGACGACCTGGTTGTCGCTCCGCGGACCGCGGCGGCATCCATGATCGACACGTTGGGGCGCCTGACCGCTCCTGCCGGGCGAGTGGCGGGGGCATACCGGGTGGGGCTTCCCCGATTGGCCACGACCTACCGCCGGCACCTGGCAAGGACCAGCCCGGTGACCGACGGGCCCACCATCCGGACCCTGACCATGGTCCTGGCCGACGTGGAGGCGGACTGGCGGGAGGGCGAGGCAGAGCTGCACCGGGTGCTGACCACGCCGGCCGAGGCCTACGCGGCCGGCTACACCGTCGCCCGTCTCGAGTCGATCCTGGCCGGTGCATCGGTGGACGTCACCGGACCTTGAGCTGCGCGGCCCGGCCGCCGGCGGGGCTAGGAGGCGCGGGTCGGAGCCCAGCGAACGAAGCGCCGCAGGGCGACGCGGATGAGACTGCCGAACATCGGCGTGCCCACCCGGTAGAGCGGACCCAGGATGGCCTTGGGGGCATCGAGCGTCTCGGTCCAGGTGAAGCGGGTCCGGTCCGGCCCGAGCGCCTCCATCTCGTAGATGGCCGAGCCCTGCACGAAACGACCGGTGTGGGCCAGCACCGCTCGGTACGGGGGGTCCCAGGCGGTGATCTCCATGGGGTCGACGATGGTCAACGGCCCCCAACCCGTGCGGGCCTCGATGGTCGAGCGGTATCCGGTGCCACCGGTGCCACCGGTCGCTCGCACGGTCGACCCCGGGACCCAGAACCGCTGTCCGGGCCAGTCGACGGCGGCGTCCCACGTGTCCTCGATGCCGAGTGGCACCTCCGTCGATGCCGACACTGTGCCCATCACGTCACCGTACCCGCACCGTTCAGGCTTTCCGGAAGGGGCACAGGCTTTCGGTGGTCCTGCTCGAGCGGGCGCGCTGACATCGGCTTCGGCGGAGGTGGACGGGAATCGAACCCGCCGGACGGGGGTCGCCCGTCCCACCCGCTTTGAAGGCGGGGGAGCCCACCAGGAACCCAGACACCTCCCGGCTGCGATCACCTCACGGGTGGCCGCGTACGAGCGCTGAACCTAGCAAGCGACCCTCCCGTGCGGAGGAGCAGGCCGCTACGCTGTCGGCCTATGAAGAAGATCCTCGTCCTCGCCGCCCTCGTCGGTTTGTCGCTGTTCGCGGCCAAGAAGTTGCGCGCCTAAGGCCGAAGCGGCCCTCGCCGAGATACCGGTCCTGGCTCGTTCAGACCGTCAAACCGATCGAGAGGTCATGGCGCAGGCGGTCCTGCGGCATGACGCGCGCTTTACGGTGTCGAGTGTCGAGCTCGGCATCCACCACCCGGCGGACCACGAACGCGGCACCCATGATGGGCACGGTGGCTGCATGAACGACGGAAGCCCCGCCCAGTACCGTTTGTGGGAAGATGCCCAGGCTGGCCGGGGATCGGATCGAGGAGCACTGCGTTGGAGAAGCTGGTCGCATTCCTGAGTGGCAGCCGCCGGGCTCGACGGACGCTGACGGCCGCCGCCGTCGCTCTGGTCGTCGCCGCCGCCGGCCTCATCGGGTACCCGGCGCTGACCAACGTGGTGCACAACGATCTGCAGAACCGCTTGAGCAAGGGTCTCGACAGCCCCGCCAACAAGGATGCCTACGGGCGGGGGACCATCGGTGAGGGTGCCGCCCTCACCCGGATCATGATCCCCCACATCGGCGTCAATGTCGTGGTCGTCCAGGGCATCACCGACAAGTCCCTCGAAGCGGGGTCCGGCCACTATCCCCAGACGCCACTGCCCTGCGACACCGGCGATGTGGCCATCGCAGGCCATCGGACGACCTACGGCAAGCCGTTTGCCAACGTCGATCGGCTGCGTCCCGGTGACCAGATCACCCTGGTGACCCCGGTCAGCTCCTGTGTGTACCGCATCTCCCGCGCACCGTTCGTGGTCGCCTACAACGACGTCGGCGTGGTGTCCAACACGCCGGGCCTGGCCACCCTGACCCTCACGGCCTGCCATCCGAAGGGCTCCGCGTCGCATCGCATGATCATCAAGGCCCAGATGGTCAGCACGGAGTTCGCATGACGACCACGCGCGCCCGGACAGCGTTCGGCCTGCTCCTGGGCGGGTTGGCGGTAGCGGTTGCCAGTGGTGCCGCCACCGTGGCCGGGGTGGCCACCGTGGCTGCCGACCCCGCTCCCGCGGGATCGATCGCCTCCCCGCCCTCGGTCGTCCCCCCGGCGATCAAGGTGATGCCGTCGCCGTGCAGCCCGCGTCCGTCTGACAGCGCGTGCACCGTGGCACCCAGGACGCTGTTCGTCACCCTTCCGACCGGCACCGAAGGCGTGAACGTCACCTGGACCACGACCGGCCGGCCGCCATCCACGCCCGGGCCGGCGAAGCCGGCGAAGTACCTGCAGCGCGATGGGGCCTGCAGACCGACCTCCGGCGCCGCCCCGGCGACGTGCTCGTGGCCCTGGCCCAGAGAGCTGGAGGCAACGGGGTCCACGGTGGTGCTCAACGGCACCTACCAGGTGGCGCCGTGCTCGGCTCCCCCCTCGGCGTCGGACCTGTCCACGTGCACCCCGCCGCCGGCGTCGCCCAGTCCGGCCCATCTGGGGATCGTGGCCCCGCCGGCCCCGCCCGGCAACGTGCGGGTCTCCTCGTCGCCCGGGCTGATGACGGTCAGCTGGGCCCTGGGGGCCGAACCGGACCTGGCCGGCTACACGGTGACCCGCAACAACGTGGTGATCTCCACCTGCAGCCTGCACGGGGCACC
>JALYZO010000119.1 GCA_030945745.1 Actinomycetota bacterium | reverse complement strand
CACGGTGAGGCTCACCAACTCCTTGATCGCAGCCACCGCCATCGTGCACGGGTTGCCACTCGTGACCCAGGACGAGGACTTCGACCAGATCGCAACAGCGCACCCCTCGCTCCGCGTCATCAGGGTTTGACCCAGGCAGTTGCCGCGGCTGGCGGAGGCTTGTCGTGGTGTCCCGACAGCCACGGCGGGCCCTGTTGCCGACTAGGTTGCGGGAGACATAACCGCCCGGTCAACGGGCGGCCACGGGTAGGTTGACCCCTGAGGACCTCCCGTGCATCTACGGGCTGTGGCGCAGTTTGGTTAGCGCGCTTGACTGGGGGTCAAGAGGTCCCGAGTTCAAATCTCGGCAGCCCGACCACGAAGACGCAGGTGAGAGGGGGGTGCGGGTCCCTCGTGAGAACCGGGTGAGAATCAAGATGTCAACGGAATTGTCAACGGCGAAGCAAGGCAGCGTGGGGCAGCCCCGAGGGTGCAGCGAAACCTGCCCGTTGGTGTATTCCCCTTCTCTGTACCATGATGGGGTACAACCAAGGGAATTATGGTCAGCCGTCGTCCAGTCCGATAAGAAGGGCTGGACCACACCGAGGCTTCGATCGAGGCTGGGGACCTTGAAGCGTTCGTCGACTCCTTTGTCGGTGAGCTCGAGAGTATCTCCGCCGAAGAGATCGATGTCTCGACCAATCTGAAAACATGCGTACTGTCCGTTTCGATCACGCTCGAGGCGGAGGACCTTCCGACTGCTCAGGTCAACAGCGGCGGGACCATCCGCACCGCCTTCCATGCAGCAGGCGCTGCCACGCCTGCTTGGTCGATCGACTGGGCTGAAGCAAAGACCGTTCCCGACGATGACGACCTCGATGAAGATCTTGAGGGCGACCTCGTAGGGGCCTAATGGGGGTGTGAAGCAGAGCGAAGCTCATTTAGGGGTAGTAGCCGGGAGGGGGGCTCGGGGGAGGGGTGGACAACCCGTTTCGCCTGTGGATACTGGATCTGGAGCTTCAAGATGACTGATTTGTCCGGTTTCGGCATTCTCGATTGGATAGCGACTGAACGCAGAGCTCCTGATTTTTGGGTGTTATTCGCCAATGGTTGGGTAGAGAGGTATCCAGTCGCTGGCGCCAGCCGGAACGACAGAACGTAGGGAGTCCGCCGTGAACGTTGTAGCTTTCGCCCCTATTTCGGGGCATCACATACTTGCCTGGCTCGTCATCGGCCTTATTGCGGGAGCCCTCGCAGGGCTCGTCGTCCGAGGAAGCGGACTGGGCTTCATGCGGGACATCGTCGTCGGACTCATCGGCGCCGTCATCGGGGGTCTGATCCTGCACGCAGTGAGGCACGGCGGGTCTCACGTAGCGGTTAAGATCTGGCAGGAGATCGTCGTGGCATTCGTTGGGGCAGTCATCCTTCTGCTCGTCTTGAAAGTTGCTACCCACGGTGGCGACCGCAGGGTCGGTCGCCGGCGGTAGCGGGCCGTTGGGGGGTCGCCCACGCCGTGGATCAAGGCTTGCTTGGTCGCAACCCGATCAAGATGGCAACCACGCCACGCTCCGCGCCGGATCTTCCGCTTTCTCGATGATGGCCCTCGTGTAGGCCGCAGACCGGCAAGGTGACATGTGACAGGGCTGAGATCTGGCCGTGACTCAGCCCATGAGGGCTCGGATCAAGGGAAGCCAGCGGTCCGGCTCGTCGGCGGCGTCCACGGTCGCGTCCGCTCCGGCGTGCATTCCGCCACCGCTTGTGATCGCCACGAGCGGTCCGACGAAGCTTCGATGGGCGTGAAGGTCGGCCACGAAGGTGCTACCGACGTATCCGGTGGCGTCGATGATGACCATGGTGGGAAACAACGAATCGCAGTCAGCCGGGTCGATCTCTCCGAAGGCGCGGCGTTCGACCCGACAGTCTTCGAGCTGTTCCTCCAGCTGCCGTGCCCGGTCCTCGGTGACGCCGATTGTGATCACAACATGGGTGGGAGCGCCGGCAGTCCGGCGGGCACCACGGACATAGACGGAGTCGCCCGAGCTGGTGTAGTCGGCGGTCATGGCGACGGTCGGGCCCTGCTGGAGAGAGGACTCCGCTGTTGCCCTGGCATGCAGGTCGGCCTCCCCGGTCGGAGGATCCACCGACCACAGCATCCAGGGTGCGTAGCCAAGGTCGAGAGCGGTGTAGGTCAGCAAGGTGATTGCCGGGAGGTCGGCGCCGACCACCGCAAGCCCCCTTCTCGTGAGCTCGGTCGCGATGTCCTCACATGCCGTCGTGACTGTCGGCGGCTCCTCGTCGCGCACAAGCACCGTGCGATCCGACACCCGGTACGCGAGGTACCACCAGCCTTCCAGCTTGAGGCTGTCCCCCTCAAGGTGGAGCGACGGCCCGAACACACTGGCTGCAACCCCGTCAAGGAAGGCCACGATGACCTCGTTGTCCTCCACCGCACCACTATGTCGCACCGGGAACCCGCAAGGGTCCGAGGCGGCATATCAGAGTCATGGGCGATCGCTGCCTTCGCCCGAACAGATCGCCAAGCCGAGGGCGGGCCGAAGCCAAAGACCGTCGATCTGGCCGCCGATGCCCACCCCGGCTCGCCGGCGCTACTTTCCATGCGACCGGTGCTTCACCGGCCGGTTCATGTCGTCGACAGGTAATCGATGGCCGGCGCGCTGGTCAGGGACACTCCGCGGGCCATATCCTGATTCCGTCGCCACGATTCCCCGGGGGTTCGACCCATGTTCACTCTTATCCGATTCGTTCTTCGACGCCTCGTCCGGCTGGTGGCCGCCGCTGCGATTCTGCCCTTGGCGGGGCTCGCCGCGGTAAAGGTGGCTGACAGGCTGGAACGAGACTCGGGACCTTCGACGACAACCCGACTGCTTCGCCAAGCGGGCGGACGAGTGTCTTACCGGAACCGGTAGAAGGTCTGGTCCCGCGACGAGTCGCCAGGATGGTCAGCGCACTTCGGCGCGGGTGATGAGAGCGTGCATCTCCCAGGTCAGACGGGGGGACTCTTCTGCCAAGAGGTTGCGCCGATGGGAGTGCTTGACCAGCTTGAGGGAGGCGCCGATGGCGCTCGCCAGCGCTGCTGGCCGCTCCGACCTTGGTTCGCCTGATCCTGGTCGAGATCGCGCCGGGGGTCGACCGCCGATCAGGGGTGCTGGAGCTGGTACCACACCGGGGAGGGCTCGGCCGGGTTGGGTTGGAGCTCCCAGGACCAGTCGCCGGGGACAAGTGGCCGGTTGATGTAGTGGGCGTACGCCGCAATCGAGCCCGGCGCTGCGCTGTTGAAGACGCAGGTGATCGGGCCCTGAGCCACCCAACCCGCGTCATGCCACGTTGACAGGTCGGTGAAGTAGTAATGATGATACTTCCCCGCCGCTCCCCCGGGCGGATACCGCCATTCGTAGAGGGGCACCGTTCCCGCCTTCGCGCAGGAGCCGTTCTGGATGGGGTACGCGTATGCGGCGTAGGACTGCCTGGTCCACGCCGAGGCCGGGGTGCCCGCCGGCTGGGTGCCGCTCGTGGTCAAGTACCAGATGTCGGTCCCGGTGCGGTGCAGCTCGTAGAGGGGGGCGGCGCAGTACGGATCGACGATCAGGGTCACCGTGCTGCCCGGCGGGACGGCGGTGCCCTTGGCCGGGGTCTGGGAGTAGACGGCATTGCAGGCCACCCCCGAGGCCGTGGTCTGACTAGAGGTCACCGCCGTCAGCCCGGCAGGCATCGAACAGGCCGACGGTGCCATCCCCGAGCAGTCCGGCACCACCACGGGCGGGGGTGGGGGGCTGGAGCTGTGGTAGCTGGCCACGACGGCATGACCGGGCGGCTCCAGGGTCCCTCCCGTCGGGTTGACGCTGACGACGGTGTTGGTGGGCGAACCCGGCCCCAGATCCTGCGTCGAGCAGGCGAAGCCGGCGGCGTCGGCCTGGGCGCAGTAGGTGCCGGGGTCGGTTGCGCCAGCCGGTCTGGGCACCGCCAGCTCGTCCACGTCGAGCTCGACAGAAGTTCCCTTGGCCACCGAACCGCTGTTGGGCTTGGTCGCTGCCACCACGTCCGGCTTGGACGTGGTGGCCAGCTGGGCCACGTACTGCACCGCGCAGGGTAGGCCCATTGCTTTGAGCTCGGCGCAGGCGGCGGCCGAGGTCTGGCCAGTCAGGTCTGTCGGCACCGCCACGAGCTGCGAGGTGGGCTTCGGTGCTGGGAGCGACGGCGGGGGGCCGAGGGGGACGGAAGGGGTGGGTGACCCCGGCGACACGACCGGCCCGGTGGGGGCGATGCCGGTGACCGGGCCCGGTGCCGGGTTGGGTCTCAGGGTGGGGGTCGGGGCGGGTGTTGGTGCGATGCCGGTGACCGGGGAGGGCGCCGGGCCGGGGGCGGTCGTGGGAGGAGCGTTCGGCGGCGGGGTAGGCGCCGCGTTGGGGTCAACCACCTGGTCTCCGGTGCCCTTGTCGACCGTCGTGACATGGCCGTGGGGCCGACCGCGGCGAGCGCGTTCGGGGCCATGCAGGCTGCCGCACGGGCGGATGGCCTTCCCGGTCTGCACCTCGACGGCGCCTATCAGGCGGCAAGGATGCAGCGTGGGGCACCGGCGGCCGGAGCCCAGCGACGGGTCGTGGGAGCGGCGGAGCGATACCTGGGCGCACCGTATGTGTACGGTGGTGATTCGCGGCAGGGCGTGGATTGCTCTGGGCTGACAAGCTCCGCGTACCACAACGCCTTCGGGATGAACATCGGGCGCGACACCACCGCCCAACTGGCTTCCGGCCGGGTGATCGGCCATGATCAGAGCTGGGCGACAGACCGCCGGTTGCTGCAGCCGGGTGACCTGATCTTCTACGGACAGCCGGGGGCGGGAGGTCCGAACGCTCACGTCGTCATGTACATCGGCGACGGCAAGGTGGTGCAGGCTCCCTATCCCGGCCAGCACGTGCAGATCAGCCCCTTGTTCCAGAACGCCTCGGCGGACGAGCCATTCCTGGGCGTGCGGCGCTACCTCGATGCGGCTCCGTCGCTCAGCCCCGACGCTGCGGCCCACGGCTGGGGTCGCGCTATCGACGTCAACGTGCACGGTGATCCGGCCACTGGCCACTGGCTGGCGACCAACGCCCACCGGTTCGGCTTCTACCGGGACGGACCCAAGGGCTGGGGCGAGCTGGCCTTCCGCCCTCCCCACGCCGCCCGATGAGAGCGTCTCAGGGCGTCCCCTGGGCGGCTTCGGAGGCGGCCGGGCTCGGCGGACCTCGGAGGATGTAGGCGATGCCCACGGCAATGATGGCCCCGCCCAGGGGACCGACCACGTAGACCCACCAGTCGCTCCAGTGCCCGCCGACGATGGCTGGTCCCAGGCTTCGAGCGGGATTCATGGATGCTCCAGTGATCGGACCCGCCCACAGTCCGGCGACGATGATGGAGCCGGCGACGGCCAGGGCAGCATTGGCGCCAATGTTGCGGGCCCCCGAAGGGGTGCCCAGGATGACACTCACGAGGCCGACGGTCAGCAGGATCTCCATGGCCACAGCAGTGCCGGCGCTGATGTGATGTCCGGGGGAGGTGGCGCCCAGGTCACCGATATTTCCAAAGGTGACACGGAGGTACGCGGAGGCGGCCAATGCTCCGACCAGTTGGGCACCCAGGTAGCCAGGCACCCTTCTCCAGGGGAAGTTGCCCCGCAGGGCGAAGGCGACGGTGACCGCCGGGTTGAGGTGGGCGCCGCTGATGGTGCCCATGAAGTAGATGATGGCCATGACCGTCAAGCCCGGGGCGACCACCCGGGCGGCGGGAGGGACCTGGCCATGGCTCTGAGCGTTGACCACCGCACCACCGGCGGCGACGACAACGAGCAGAAACGTGCCCAGCGCTTCAGAGAACAGCCGTCGCCACTCGTGCGTGAGGTCAGAGAAGTCCCGGGCCCATGGGGTCTCCAATCCCGGAGGTTCCCAGATCGCAAGGTGCTTCTGCCTTTCCTGGGAGGCCACGTTCACCCACCTTTCCTGGGCGCCGGTGATTGACGGACCGAAGCGATGATACCGGGGCGGAGACAGCGGTACCTCAGCCACGGTGGCGGCGTTGCCGCCGCCGGATCGTGCCTCCGCAAGACGTGAGGAACCGGTAGGGGACCGCTGCTCAGGGGCCTCGCCCGAGCTGAGTGACCGATGTCATGGGTCGAAATCACACGCTTGTCTGTCGGGCTCGCCTAGTGTCTCCGGCTGAGATAGTACAGGTACCCCGGGCGACCGTCCTAGAGACCGCCCGGAGGAACCAGAGGACTCGCTTCGCTCGTTTTCCCTTCCTGAGCGAAGCCGTGCTGATCCCTTTCGGCACCCGTTCTTTCCGGTCCGAGGCGCATGCTTGGCTCGCCACAGCGACATCAGGCTTCGGTCGCGCCTCTGCGTTCGACGGAAGGCCGCCAGGCGGCGTAGCGGCGTCGCCACGCTGGGGACCCCCCCTTTTGCCCTGGTCAGCCCAGGTCCTTTGCGACCCAGGCGCATTCGCAGACAATTCCGGAGGTAGCCGTTGGAATCACTGGTCGGTCGTGCCCATCCCCGCACGCTCGTCCGCACCGCAAGACCCCATCCGCCGTACCCATCCGGGCCCCGCAGAGAGCGGAAGAGGCCCGGGCGAGCACTCCGAAGGAGTCCCATGTTGCGTCATCGAGTTACCAAGCTCGTCGTACCCACCACCCTCGCCGCTGGCGTAGGCCTGTCCGCACTCTTCTCCGCGCCGGCGGCCTCGGCGGCCACACCGGCCACACCGGCCACACCGGCCACACCGGCCACACCGGCCACACCGGCCACACCGGCCACACCGGCCACACCGGCCACCTACACGGTGGTCTCCGGTGACACCTTGGCTGCCGTAGCCCCCGGCCTCGCCACCACGTGGCCGGCCTTGGCCTCCTACAACCACCTGGCCAACCCCGACCTGATCGATGCTGGCGAGGTCCTGCAGGTCCCCCCTGCCGGCTACACCGCTCCCGCCGCTGCGCCACCGACGCAGGCCGACACCTCGTCGCAGGAAGCCACCTCGACGTCTGGAACCCAGGTCCCCTCCTCCGCTCATTCGAGCGGATCGGCGTCGGGCTCCGTGGCCGACTGCATCCGGGCCCGGGAGAACGGCGGCTCCTACGGCCGTTCCTCCAACCCGTCGCACTTCGGTGCCTACCAGTTCGACCGTTCGACCTGGGCCGCCAATGGCGGGAACCCGGCCGACTGGGGTTCGGCATCATCGTCCGAGCAGGATCGGGTCTTCGCCCACACGGTGGCCTCCTCGGGCTACTCGTCGTGGACGCCCTACGACGGCTGCTGACTGAGGTCGTTGAGGGGACGGCGGTTCGGACCGGTGGGCAATGGTCCAGCCGCCGTCGCCTCTCGCCAGCCCGCGCGGGGCGGGGTGGACGCTCAGCGGCGTCGGCGCGTCGAGCTGTCCCGGCGCTCGGCGGCCACCTTGTGCGGCGCTTGGAGCAGGCTGAGGATGGTGACGAGACCGAGACCGCCCAAGATGTTGCCCACCACCGCGAAGCCGAGCAGGCCGAGCCAGTCCGCGTAGCCGAACGGGGCGCCGGCATGCAGCGCAGCGAAGCACAACAGGGATGCGACGATCGCATGGTTGAGCTGGCCCGCTCCCAGGAGGAAACCCATCACCGTCGCCGGGACCAGCCGGACGCCATCGGAGTCGGTGCCGTGCTGCATGTGCGTCATCAACGTGATGACGAAGCCACCGATGAGGGCCAGAGCGAGGGCGCGCCAGGTGATGCCCAGGTCGATGTAGAAGGTTGCCGCCTTCACCGCCGTGGAGCGCAGCGAGGGAAACCCGGCCATGATGATCCCGGTGATCACCCAGCCACCTGCCAAATTGGTCACGATGGTGGTTCCCCAAAGCCGCGCCAGGGCAAGCGGCGTGCTCTTCTTGGTGACGACGGCGGCGATGGGAACGAGGAAGTCCTCAGTGAACAGTTCGCTGCGGGCGAGGGACAGGACGATGAAACCGATCGAAAACGCCAGCCCGGCGAGCACCTTGCTCTCGGTGGCGTGCTCTACCACCAGCAGGGCGAGCACACCGACCCCGATGTCGAGGCCCCCCATGAGCCCGGTGGCGATGAGGCCCGACCAGGAGCGTCCGAGTCGCTGTTCGCCTTCGTCCACCAGGCGGTCGAAGGTGCGCTCCGTGTCCTGCTGGGCGACACCGGGCTCCGTGCTGTCCTCTGAGCTCATCGCTGCACAGTACGGGTGGCCGAGGCCTACCTGACGTCCGGCGGGGAGCGCCCGCGACGGAGGGGTCCTACGCTTGGGTGGTGACCGATCGAGACCGCAAGCGGGTTCCCGCCACCGACGAGGTGGTCACGCTGGCCCACGAGCTGGTCCGCATCGACACCACCAACACCGGGGACCCGGCCACGCTGGTGGGGGAGCGGGAGGCCGCTGAGTGGGTGGCCGGCAAGCTCGGCGAGGTCGGCTACGACACCACCTATGTCGAGTCGGGGGCCAAGGGGCGGGGCAACGTCGTCGCTCGTCTGGCCGGGGCCGACGCCAGTCGGGGAGCGCTGCTGATCCACGGACACCTCGACGTCGTGCCTGCCGACGCATCGGAGTGGTCGGTCCATCCCTTCTCGGGGGAGGTCGCCGACGGCTACCTGTGGGGCAGGGGAGCCATCGACATGAAGCACATGGTGGCCACAAGCCTGGCTCTGGCCCGCCAGTTCAAGCGGGACGGCACCGTACCGCCCCGGGACCTGATCTTCGCTTTCGTGGCCGACGAGGAGGCCGGGGGTTTCTTCGGCGCCCGGTGGTTGGTCGACAACCTCCCCGAGCTGTTCGAGGGGGCCACGGAAGCCATCAGCGAGGTCGGTGGCTTCTCGGTGACGATGGGTGACGGGGTAAGGGCGTACCTGGTGGAGACGGCGGAGAAGGGGATCCGCTGGCTGCGGCTACGAGCGGAGGGCACGGCCGGGCACGGGTCGATGCTCAACCCTGACAACGCCGTGGCCCGTCTGGCGGCGGCCGTGAGCCGCCTCGGCGAGCACCGCTTCCCCCTGATCCTGACCGAACCTGTGCAGGAGTTCCTCGCCGGGGTCAGCGAGATCACCGGCGTGGCCTTCGACCCCGACGACCCGGAGGCCGCCGTCGCCCGGCTGGGAAACCTGTCTCGAATGATCGGAGCAACCCTGCGGGACACGGCCAACATCACCATGTTCCACGCCGGCTACAAGGCCAACGTCGTGCCGTCGGTGGCCACCGCCAGCGTCGACTGCCGCATGCTGCCCGGCCGGGAGGAGGCGTTCGAACGGGAGATGCTCGAGCTGATCGGCCCGGGCATCCATGCCGAGTGGGACGGGCTTCCCCCCGTGCAGACCAGCTTCGACGGATCCCTGGTCGACAAGATGACGTCGGCGATCATCGCCGAGGACCCCGGGTCCCGGACGCTGCCCTACATGCTGTCGGCCGGCACCGATGCCAAGGCGTTTCAGCGGCTGGGGATCCGCAACTTCGGGTTCACCCCGCTGAAGCTGCCCCCCGATCTGGACTTCACCGCGCTGTTTCACGGCGTCGACGAGCGGGTCCCGACCGAGGCCCTGGAGTTCGGTGTTCGGGTTCTCGAGCGTCTCCTGCTCGACTGCTGAGCCGGTGCCGGTGCCGCACAGCGGGGCGACGTCGACCATCATGAGCCCGGTGCGAGCACGGTCGTGCGGCGTCTGCCCCCAGATGGTCTTCTTCGAGAACACGGCGTGTCTCACGTGCGGCACCGCCCTGGGGTTCCTGCCCGCCCCTGGCGACGTCGTGGCGCTCCATGTCGACGGCGATGGGCTCTTCACCCTGCGGAGCGACGGCGCTGCTCCGCCCAAGCGACGATGCGCCAACCTCCGCCTGGCCGAGTGCAACTGGTTGGTCGAGGCCGACGACAACCCGACCGGGAAAGGCCTGTGTGTCATGGCCGAGTCCGACGACGCCTACCGGGCGCGCACCCGGATGCGCCTCGGTGAGCCCTACCGGACCCTGCTTGGGCACTTCCGCCACGAGACGGGCCACTACTACTGGACCGTGCTCGTCGAGGCCAGCCACGCCCTGGCGGAGTGCCGGGACCTGTTCGGTGACGAGCAGCGTGACTACGGCGAGGCGCTCAAGCAGCACTACGACAACGGCGCGCCTTCGGGCTGGGAGGCACACTACGTGAGCGCCTACGCCACCATGCACCCCTGGGAGGACTGGGCGGAGACCTTTCGCCCACTACCTCCACATCCGTGACACCATGCAGACCGCCGCCGCCTACGGGGTCCTGGTCACCGGGGTGGCGGACACCCACACCGGTCGGCGCGACCCCCTTCTGGCCGCTGTGCCCGATGAGGCGACGGTGGCGTCGGAGGGATTCCTGGCGGTCATCGCCGACTGGCTCCCGCTGACCGCAGCGCTCAACGCCGTCAACCGCAGCATGGGCCGAGACGACCTGTATCCCTTCGTCCTGGCGCCCACGGTCATCGAGAAGCTGAACTTCGTCCATCGGCGCATCGGCACGGCAATGCCGTGAGGTGACCTCTCGTGGTTGCCCGCGGCCACTACGGTCGACCCTTCGTTCTCGCCAGGTTTTCTACCTGCTGACATTGCTCGTCCCAGAGGGTTCGCTGCTCGAATCAGAAGCCGGGGGTGTAGCCGCCCCGGCCCATGGCCGCGCTGGTCTCCAGATCGATGTTCTCATCCAGGCTGCCGCGGACCTCGGTGACCCAGTCCAAGCGGTCGTGGAGGATCCGTTCCACACCGGCCTGCAGCGTGGTGGAGCTGATGGCGCACGAACTGCACGCGCCCTGCAGCTGCACCTCGATCTCGCCGGTCTCGACGTCGGCGCTGACCAGCACCAGGTCTCCGCCGTCGGCCTGTACCGCAGGGCGAACCAGGTCCAACAGCTCATTGAGTGCGTGGAGCCGGCTGGTGCGATCTTCCTCAGTCAACATGGTCAACCTCCGGCCCCCAGTCTTGCAGGGCCGGGCCGCTACCGGCCGAACCACCTCCGGCGAGCACCGGCGGGACCCTACGCTGGGAAGCGATGAGCGATCTCGGTGCCGCCGAACAGGCCGGAGCGGATGGGAACCTGCCTAGGGCGGCCGACGGCCAGGCGACCTCCGGGTGCCCGTACCCGCGACGGGCCCAGCCGAACCCGGAGGGGTGCCCGTTGCCCGGGGCGGCGAGCGAGCCCGAGATCATCGGGCGGACCACGGCGTGCGGGTACGCCGGCAAGGGGAGGCGGGGCTACTTCGTCCCGGGCCTCATCGCCCTTGGGGTGCTGCTGGTGGGCGGAGCGTTGGTCAACGCCGGCGCCGTGTCGCACTCCAGCCCGAACCGTCTGGACGGCGCTGTGGTGGCCATGCGGATCGCCGAGAACTACCAGAACAACCACCAGCTGGAGAGCCCGCCGCCGGTCCGCTGCCCGAACAACGAGCCGGTGGCCGCCGGCCGCCGGTTCGTCTGCCAGCTCCTGCGAAGCACCGCTGGCCCGCTCGCCGTCGACGTGACCGAGACCGGTGGCGGCCAGATCACCTATCAGGTGGGTGCCGGACCCTGAAGCGGTCACCGGTCGATCAGGGTCGCAGCTCGGCGGTCCACGACCGCCCATCCCAGTAGCGCTGCTGGCCGGACCCGCCCGGATCTGCGTACCAGCCGGCGACCGGAGAACCCGGGGCTGCGGCGGGTGTCTGGGGCGTGGAACCCCAACCGGTGCCGGCGCTGGCCGGCCCGGCCACCTTGGTGAGCTTGGAGCGGGCGATGACCAGGTAGAGGACCGAGATGATCAGGCCGGACAGGAACACGAAGTCCAAGATGATGCCCACCGACAGCAACACGATCCAAAGCCCCTTGCTCTGTCCCACCCGGTTCCAGCCCGCAACGGGACGGCGGGCGGCATCGACGATGCCGAAGGTGGACAGCGCGGCGGCGCCGAGGAGCATCACCACACCGATGCCGGTGCCCACGTCGGAGGCCACGGACGACCCTTTCCACAGCAGAGCGGCCGCAACAGGCCACCAGGACAGGAGGTCGGGCAAGCCTAGACTTCGCGCCATGCTGCGCAGGCGCCACGACGAGGACCGCGTCCTGACGCTCCCCAACGCCGTGACCGCCGTCCGCCTGGCCCTGATCCCGGTGTTCGTGGTCCTCCTGGCGCAACCCCACAAGGCTCATTGGCAGGCCGCCGCCTGGCTGTTGGCGGGCATCGGGGCCACGGACTTCGTGGACGGCCAGCTGGCCCGCCGCCTCCACCAGGTCACCACGCTTGGCAAGGTCCTCGACCCGATCGCCGACCGCCTGCTGCTGACCGTCGGGTCCATCGCCATCATCGCCGTCGGCGCCGTGCCCACCTGGGTCGTGGTCGTCGCTCTGGCCCGTGAGGTGGTGGTGGCCGGCGGCTTCATGATCGTGGCCGCCATCGGTGGGCGACGCATGGATGTCAGCCGGGCCGGCAAGGCGGCCACCTTGGCCCTGATGGTGGCCCTGCCGTTGTTCCTGGTCGGCCATGCCGGCGTGAGCTGGAGCCGAGGGGCGGAGAACGTCGCCTGGGTGTTCGCCATCCCCGGGTTGATCCTCGGGTGGTACTCGGCCATCAGCTACTTCCCCATGGCCCGCCGATCTCTGGCCAGTGCGTCAGCGCCGGCCCGAGACGCCAGGGAACCAGATGTCCGGGAGCGGGCGTGAAAGCCGTCATCATGGCCGGGGGGGAAGGGACCCGGTTGCGACCCCTGACCTCCAACCAGCCGAAGCCCATGATGCCCATCGCAAACCGTCCGATGATGGAGCACATCGTCGCCCTCCTCAAGAGCCATGGCTTCGACGAGATCGTGGTCACCGTGGCCTTCCAGGCCAACGCCATCCGCACCTACTTCGGCAACGGCTCCGACTTCGGGGTCCGCATGGTCTACGCCACCGAGGAGACGCCGCTGGGCACGGCCGGCTCGGTGCGCAACGCCGCCGACGAGCTCGACGAGCCGTTCCTGGTCATCTCCGGCGACGTCCTCACCGACGTCGACCTGGGAGCGATCGTCACCACTCACCGCGAGCGGGGAGCGCTGGCCACGCTGGGGCTGGTGTCGATGGACAACCCGTTGGAGTTCGGCATCGTGATCACCCGGCCGGACGGCTCCATCGAACGGTTCCTGGAGAAGCCGACGTGGGGCCAGGTGTTCTCCGACACCATCAACACCGGCATCTACGTGCTCGATCCGGCCATCTTCGAGTGGATCCCCCCAGACAAGCCGATCGACTTCTCGAGCGAGGTCTTCCCCCAACTCCTCGAGGAGGGACGACCGATGTTCGGTCACGTGTTCACGGGCTACTGGGAGGACGTGGGCACGTTGGAGGCCTACATCAAGGCGCACCAGGACCTTCTGGACCGTCGCGTCGATGTCGACGTCCCCGGCTTCCGCCTGGGGGATGGCATCTGGCTCGGGGAGGGTTCCGAGGTCGACCCGGCAGCTACGGTCAAGGGTCCGGTCATCATCGGGGACTACTGCCGGATCGAGGCGGGAGCGGAGCTGGCCGAATACACCGTGCTGGGCTCGAATGTCCGCGTGGGCGCCGACGCCTTCATCGAGCGCTCCGTGGTTCACGACAACGTGTACCTGGGATCGGGGGTGCGCTTGCGGGGCAGCGTGGTGGGCCGCTCCAGCGATCTGCGCCGGGGTGCCCGCCTGGAGGAGGGTGTGGTGCTCGGCGACGAGTGCTTCGTCGGTCGCCACGCCGTGATCAACCAGGGGGTCAAGGTCTATCCGTTCAAGACCGTTGAGCACGGCGCCGTCGTCAACTCCTCGATCGTGTGGGAGTCGCGCGGGGCGCGGCATCTCTTCGGGCGCCTGGGGGTCGCCGGCCTGGCCAACGTCGACATCTCGCCGGAGCTGGCCGTGAAGCTGGCCATGGCCTACGGCACCACCATGAAGAAGGGTTCGACGGTGGTGGCATCGCGCGACACCTCCCGGGCCGCCCGGGTCCTGATCCGTGCGGTCATGGTCGGGCTCAACGCCACCGGTGTCGACGTTGCCGACCTGGAGGTGGCGACAGTCCCCGCTACCCGGTTCGCCGTCCGTCGCGAGCTGAGCAGTGGTGGGGTCAGCGTTCGTCTCGACCCCGAGGATCCCCAGTCGGTGATCATCCGCTTCTTCGACGCCAACGGCATCGACCTTTCCGAGGCCGAAGCGAAGAAGATCGAGCGGCTGTACTACCGGGAGGACTTCCGCCGATCCCTGGCCGGCGAGATCGGCGACCTGCGCTACCCGGCGCGGACGGTGGAGCTCTACACCGCCGAGCTCATGGAGACGGTCAACATCGAACCGGCCCGGGCCGCGGGGTTCAAGGTCGTCCTCGACTACGCCTACGGGGCGGCCAGCTTCGTGATGCCCAACGTGCTGGCCAAGCTGGGCGCCGATGTCCTGTCGGTCAACCCCTATGCCTCGACTCGCCAGGCGCTCAGCTTCGACCGCTTCGAGCACGCCGGGCGCGTCGCCGAACTGGTCCGTGCTTCAGGCGCCCAGTTGGGGGCGGTGATCGACTCAGACGGGGAGCACCTCACGCTGGTGGACAACGACGGCCACGTCCTTTCCGACACCGAGGGCCTCATGACCCTGCTGCACCTGGTCCTGGCCCGAGCCGCCAAGGAGGGGGGCAATCCGCCCACCGTCGTGCTGCCGGTCGCCGTCGGCCGGGCGGCGGAGGCCATGTGCAGGGTCGCCGGTGCCACCCTGGTGTGGTCCAAGCTGTCCAACGCCCATGTGATGGAGGTGGCTTCCGAACCGGGCGTCGACTTCGCCGCCAGTCGGGAGGGCGGCTACATCTTCCCGTCGTTCCTCCCCGCCTTCGACGCTGTGGCCACCTTGGTGCAGGCCCTGTCCCTGCTGGCCGAGACCGGTACCCGACTGTCGGCGGTGGTGGCGGGGCTGGCCAAGGTGCCCATCGTTCATGAGACGGTGGTCACGCCATGGGACCACAAGGGCCTGGTCATGCGGACCATCCTGGAGCACTCCGCCGACCACGACGTCGTCCTCGTCGACGGCGTCAAGATCCTCTACGACGACGGCTGGGCCCTCGTCCTGCCCGACCCCGAGGAACCCATCACCCACGTGTGGGCCGAGGGGGCAACCGACACCGAGGCGCGAGCCCGGGCCCAGGAATACGCCAGACGGATCCGCAACCTCGTGCGATCCTGACCGCGGCGTCGCTCTGGGGGCACGACCGCGCAAAGGGCCTGGCGCGTCCAGTATGGTCCGGGCCATGGACGTCCCCGACGACCTCCGCTATACGAAGGACCACGAGTGGGTCAAGCTCGAGGGTGACTCGATTCGCATCGGGATCACCGATTACGCCCAGGACGCCCTGGGTGACGTGGTGTTCGTGCTGATGCCCGAGGTGGGGGCGGCGGTCGCCGCCGGCGACTCGTTCAGCGAGGTGGAATCGACCAAGTCGGTCTCCGATGTGTATGTGCCCCTCACCGGCACCGTCACCGAGGTCAACGCAGGATTGGCAGAACGTCCTCAACACCTCAACGAGGACCCCTACGGTGAGGGCTGGCTGTGCACGATCCGTCTCCAGGATCCCGAAGCGGTTGGCTCCCTGCTCGACGCGGTGGCCTACCGGAAGCTGATCGAGGACTGAGCCCTCGAGGTGACGGCGCTGTTTTGCAACCGCTGCGGACACCGCAACCCTGAGGACGCCAACTTCTGCTCGTCGTGCGGCGCCCCTCTGGAGCATCGCGGCGAGACGGACGTCACGCTGACGACCATCACCCTGGCCCCGGTCGAATCGGCAGGCGAGGTCGCCGACGAGAACATCGTCATCTCCCTCGAGGACGTGCCCACCGGCGCCGGCGTCCTCATCGTCAAGCGCGGTCCCAATGCCGGGTCCCGCTACGTGCTCGAGCATGACGTCACCGATGTCGGCCGCCACCCCAAGAGTGACATCTTCCTCGACGATGTCACCGTCTCGCGTCGCCACGCCGAGGTGAGCCGCCACGAACGCGGGTTCGGGGTGCGCGATGTCGGCTCGCTCAACGGCACCTACCTCAACCGGGAGCGCATCGACGACGCCCCCCTGGTCAGTGGTGACGAGCTGCAGATCGGCAAGTTCCGCCTGGTCTTCCTCACCGAGGGAGGGTAGGCCGTGCCCGACGGTTCCCACCTGTCCATCGGTGAGGTGCTGTCGTTGCTGCGCGACGAGTTTCCCGATGTGACCATCTCCAAGATCCGCTTCTTGGAGAGCCAGGGCCTCGTCGACCCGGAGCGGACACCGTCGGGGTACCGGAAGTTCTACGAGCACGACGTCGACCGCCTGCGGTGGATCCTGCGCCAGCAGCGGGAGAACTTCCTGCCCCTCAAGGTCATCAAGGGCCGTCTCACCGACCAGGGCGATGACGACAGCACCGATGCTGAGATGGCCGAGCTGGAGCTCAGCGGATCCGAGTCCGCCACCGATCCCGTCGGGGTGGCGGCCGCGTCCCGGGGCCCGGCGGGCGCCGTGGTCGACGGTGGCGGCACACAGCGCTCGCCGGCTCCGGGCGACGCGCACCACCCACGGCGGGCCATCGACGACGGCTCCTGGCAGAGCGAAGAGATCCCAGGCGATGCCGGCCCCCCCGGCTCCAGCACCCCCGCAGGCGACCGGAGCCACCACGCTCCGCTCGGGCCCCAGGCATCCCCTGTCCCTGCACCCGGCCCCTCTCCCGCCCCGTCGGGCAGGCGTGATGCCGGCTCCACCACCCCGCTCGACCTCATCCCGGCGGCACCGGCGGTTCTTGCGGGCGCCGGAGGGGGCCAACCGACGAGCGCGGCGGGCGGAAACCGGGGGAGCCCATCGTGGGTTGAGGAGGACGACAGCCTCACCCTCGAGGAGCTCATGACCCGCAGCGGTCTGGACAAGGCCCAGATCGACGAGTTGACCCGTTTCAGCCTGATCACCCCCGCCTCGTCCAGCGGTGGCGACCGGTACTACGACGCCGACGCGCTGTCCATCGCCACGGCGGCCGCTGGCTTCGCCCGCCACGGCGTCGAAGCCCGGCACCTACGGGGTTGGCGGACGTCAGCCGAGCGCGAGGTGAGCCTCTTCGAGCAGGTGGTCGTGCCCCTGTTGCGCCAGCGCAACCCGCAGGCCAGGACCCAGGCGGCGGCCACCCTCGACGAGCTGGCCGACCTCGGTGCATCCCTCCGGGAGGTCCTGGTCCGCCGGGCGCAGCGGGAGATCCACTGATGGCCGCCCGCCGCCCGCCGGGGGCCAGGTTCGTCGACCCTGTTCGCTTCTGGCGCTAGTAGGGTTCGTCCATGGTCGAGATGCACCTGGCTGCCGTTCGGGTCGAACTGCCGACCAATCAGCCGGTCCTGCTTCTCGAGGAGCTGGCTGAGGGCAAGCGCACGCTGCCCATCTACATCGGCCCGGCCGAGGCCCAGGCCATCGCCTACGCCCTCCAAGGGGTGGAGACCTCGCGGCCCATGACCCACGACCTCATGCGCGACCTTTTGGTTGCCGTCGGGGCGTCGGTGGAGTGCGTGGTCATCACCGAGCTGCGTGACGGCACGTTCTTCGCCGAGATCCGCATGATCATCAACGGTCAGCGTCACGCCGTATCAGCCCGACCGTCCGACGCCGTCGCCTTGGCCGTGCGGGTGGAGTGCACGATCTACGCCGACGACGCCCTGGTCGACGCTGAGGGCTACGTCCTCGACACCCACGAGGCCGAAGCGGGCGAGGCAGACGAGCTGGTCTCGGAGTTCCGGCAGTTCATCGAGGGGCTCCGCCCCGAGGACTTTGGGGGCTGAGACTTCCGGACCCATCGCCGTTTCGGGGTTGCGTCTTCGTGCGAGGTCGACCACACTGTTGTAGTTACCTCGATGTGAGCCTCCGGAGGCGTCGCCATGGTCCAGAGCGAACAACCACCTACCGCCGATGCGGTGACAACCGCACCCGTCGGCTACCGCGGTCCCCAGGTGTGCTCCATCGTCGGCATCACCTACCGGCAACTCGACTACTGGGCCCGGACCGACCTTCTGCGCCCGTCCCTGTCCGACGCCAAGGGCAGCGGCTCGCAACGGCGGTACGCCTACGCGGATCTGCTGCAGCTGAAGGTGATCAAGCGCTTGCTCGACGCCGGCATCTCGCTGCGCTCGGCGCGCCGGGCCATCGAGTTCCTTCGGTCCGCCGGAGAAGACCTGGCCACCGCGAACCTGGTGATCGACGAGGGACGGGCGGTGTTGGCTCGCTCCGGCGAGGAGATCGTGGATCTGCTGCGCGGCGGCCAGGGCGTGCTCAACATCGTGCCCCTCGGTGGGCTCGTCTCCGAGTTGAACACCGCCATCACCGATCTGGCGGCCCGTGCGGCCACACCTCCCGGCGGCCAGACGACGACGGGCAAGGCGGTCGCTCCCGGGGCCTGAGCCTGGGACTCACCACCGGGTTTGGGTCCGGGTTGGGTCCGGTCATCGGAGGTGGCGAGCCGTCGGTGGTATAGGTGGGCGATCTCGGCCATGACCGTCCTGGGATCGTGGACCACCTGGGCCCAGGTGTAGATCAGGAATCCCCACCCGTCTGCGGCCAGACGATTTCTCCGCCGGAGGTCGTGGCTCATCTGCGCAGAGGTCGCATGCCAGACGTAGCCGTCCACCTCGAGGGCCAGCCGTACCCCAGGCCAGGCGAAGTCCAGCCGGTACCGGCCCTTGGCCCAAGCGACCTCGGCCTGGGGGACCGGCACCCCCTCCTCCTCTTCCAAGCGGCGAAGGAGTCGGTGCATCCTGCTCTCCAAGACGCTGGGACTGGGTGCCTCCCCGGGGTAGCGCAGCACGAGTCGCCTGCGGAGCAGGGCGACACCGGGCCGCCGCTGCCGGGGATCTGGCCGGGTGGCCTGCTCCAGGCGAGGCAAGGTGAGCACGTGGCGACTCAACGCTCGATCCACCAACTCGTCCAGGGGTCGAGAGGCGGTACAGATCGCCAGGTCGGTCAACGTCCGGCATGGGTCGGTCACCAAGAAGCCGGCGTGGCGGATCGGCGATGGCGGCCGAGCGGCCTGATGGGCATCGACCTCCGCTACCCGCAACCGCCTGCCCCGCGGGATGGTGATCGTCGGGTGCGCCGGCGGACGGTCGACGAGATCCCACAGCCAAGCCGCCGACTGGTGCGACACAACGGCGCCCCGGCCGGCGGCCACGATGACGGCGGCCAAGGCCGTCCTTGGGTCCGGCGGCTTCGCTCCGTCGGCGTAGACTCCGTTGAGGGTCCGGATCAGCCGCCCTGAGGACACCAGCCGCCGGAGCGCAGCCGTGGAGATCCCCAGCCGCTCCGCCTGATGGATGCCAATGACGCCTTCGTGCGTCCTGAGCCAGCCGGCGAGGGCAAGCTCCTTCTGTCGTTGCACGCTGTCCAGGTCCGATCCTCGGGTTTCACGACGCACCTTGCCGAGGGCGGACCGGCTCAGATGGTGCAGCCATGTAGGCCGGTGACGCTGGGCGACGCGGTGACGCTGAGCGACGCGGTGACGATGAGCGACGGATAGCGTCGCTCGCCGACACTCTGTCGCTGAATGACACATCGTCCCCGGCGGCCACACCGGGCGGCCACACCCGGCCGGCCACACCGTCCCGGTAGTCTCGGGCGGTGAGCTCCGACGCCGATGCCGACGACGCCACCACGCCCGCCGAGGACCTGCGCCGTTCCCCGCTCGACGCCCAGCATCGGGCGCTGGGCGCCAAGCTCGTGGAGTTCGGCGGGTGGGACATGCCCTTGCGCTACCCGGCGGGGACCCTGGCCGAGCACCTGGCCTGCCGCAGCGACGCAGTGGCGTTCGACGTCAGCCACCTGGGAACGGTGCGGGTCGAGGGGCGGGAGGCGTTCGCCGGGCTGCAGGCGGCGCTCACCAACGACCTCAACAAGATCGGACCGGGACGGGCCCAGTACACCCACCTGTTGGACAGCAAGGACGCCTCAGTGCTCGACGACATCATCGTGTGGTGGATCGACGACGATCGCTTCGACGTCATGCCCAATGCCTCGAACACGGCGAGGGTGCGCGACGCCATCGGGGGAACGGACGTGACCGCCGAGCGGGCGATCATCGCCGTGCAGGGACCCGCCGCCCGCCACAAGCTGGCCGAGGTGCTCCCTGACGCCGCTGAGGTCGGCAGGTTCCGGGTCACCTCGTTCACGTGGGAGGGCACTGCCTGCGTGGCTGCGGGGACCGGGTACACCGGCGAGGACGGTGTGGAGTGCGCCGTGCCCGCCGAGGTTGCCCCCTCGTTCTGGGATGCGGTGCTGGCCGCCGGGGTCCCTCCCGCCGGGCTCGGAGCGCGCGACACGTTGCGGCTGGAGGCGGCCCTGCCCCTGCACGGCCATGAGCTGGGGCCCGGGATCACCCCCCTGCAGGCCGGTCTGGGTTGGGTGGTGTCGTGGACCAAGCCCGAGGGTTTCGTCGGGCGCGCCGCCCTGGACGCGGAGCGCTCCGCCGGCGTGGCTCGGACGCTGATCGGTTTGGCCACCGAGGGCCGCCAACCTCCCCGGGAGGGGGCCGAGGTGATCGCGAACGCCACGAGGGTGGGGGCGGTCACCAGCGGCAACTTCTCCCCGGTGCTGGGCCACGGCATCGCCTTGGGGTTTGTGGATTCCAGGGCCGAACGGGAGGGGATCAGCGCGGTCGAGCTGGCCCAGCGAGGCCGCATGTTGCCGGCACAGGTCGTGTCGCTACCGTTCGTCACCAAGAGGAAGGGCTGACTGCTGGTGGGCCATTACGTTCCCCACACCGACGAAGAGCTGACCGGGATGCTCGCCGATCTGGGGCTGGCATCGCTCGACGAGCTCTTCGACGTCGTACCCGAGGCGCTGCGCCTGGCCGCCGGTCTCGATCTCGCGCCGGGCATGTCCGAACCTGACGTGGCCGTGGAGATGGCGCGCCTGGCGGGTCGAAACCGGGTTGGTCCTGATCTGCTGTGCTTCGCCGGCGCCGGGGCGTATGACCACGAGATCCCGGCCGCCACCAGGGCGCTGATGTTCCGCTCCGAGTTCGTCACCGCCTACACGCCGTATCAGCCCGAGGTGGCACAGGGCGTCCTCCAGGCGCTCTTCGAGTACCAGACAATGGTGTCCCGCCTGTCGGGGTTGGCGGTTGCCAACGCCTCGCTCTACGACGGCGCCAGCGCAGCAGTGGAGGCCCTCAACCTGGCCGTGGCCGCCAAGCGCCGGGAGACCGTGTGGGTCAGCGGTGGCATCCACCCCCACTGGCGGCAGGTGCTGGCCACCTTTGCCCAGGGAACCGGTCACCGCCTGGTCGACGTTCCCTTGCGTGACGGGGTAACGGACTGGGACGCGGTGGCCGAGTCCGGCGAGGCTCCGGCCGCTGTGCTGGTCAGCAACCCCAACTACCTGGGTGCCATCGAGGATCTCCAACGAGCCCGGGCGGTTGCCGATGGCCATCAGGCGTTGCTGCTGGCCGGGTTCGACCCTGTGTCGGTGGGTTTGCTGCGGGCCCCGGGTGACCTCGGTGCCGACGTGGCTGTGGGGGAGGGGCAGCCCTTCGGCACGCCCCTGTCCTTCGGCGGCCCGTACCTGGGCCTCTTCGCCTGCCGCCAGGAGCACGTGCGGCGCCTGCCCGGACGATTGGTGGGCCGGACCCTCGACGTCGAGGGCCGAACGGCCTACGTGACAACGCTTCGGGCCCGGGAGCAGGACATCCGCCGCGAGAAGGCATCGTCGAACGTCTGCACCAACCAGACCCTCATTGCCGTCGGGGCCATGATCCAGCTGGCCTGGCTGGGGACAGGCGGGTTGCGGGAGCTGGCCCTGCGTTGTGCCCGTGGAACGCGCTATGCCAGGGAGGTGCTCACCGCCATCCCCGGCGTCGAGCTCGCCCACCCGGCAGCCACGTTGCGGGAGTTCGCGCTCCGGCTGCCGGTTCCCGCCCCGTTGGTGATCGAGCGGATGGCCGAGGAGGGTTTCCTGGCCGGTGTGGCCGTCGGCGTGCCCGGCGGCGTCGTCGCCGACGGAGGTGCCCTGTTGCTGGTGGCGGTGACCGAACGTCGCACTCGCGAGGAGATCGATGCTTACGCGGCGACCCTGGAGAAGGTGGTCCGATGAGCACGACCGAGCAGCGCAGCAGTGACGACCATCAGGCCACGGCCAGCGAGGCGGCGCGCTATCCGACGTCGACCACCGTGTCCGCCGCTCCCGGAGGGCGGGCCAGGAGCGTGCCGTTGATGGGCCGGGGCAGTGAGCCGGCCATCTTCGAGTTCTCGAGCCCGGGCCGCAAGGCGTGGTCGTTCCGGACTACCGGGGTGCCCGACTGGCCGGCGGAGGACCTCGTCCCCGCGGCGTCGTTGCGGCCCCAGCCCCTGGAGCTGGCCGAGGTCTCCGAGCGAGACGTGGTCGGTCACGTGACCAGGCTCACCCACCGGCAGTACTCCGTCGACCTGGGTGCCTATCCGCTCGGCTCGTGCACCATGAAGTACAACCCGAAGCTCTGCGATGACGCCGCGTCGCTGTCCGGCCTGGCTGCGTCGCACCCGGCGACGCCGGCGGCCTACAGCCAGGGGTGGCTGGAGCTGCTGTGGTCCCTGACCGCCGCCCTGTGTCGCATCACCGGGATGGGTGCGGCCACCTTGCAGCCGCCGGCCGGCGCGGCCGGCGAGCTGACAGGCCTGCTGATCATGAGGGCATTCCACAATGCCCGGGGGCAGCAGCGAACGAAGGTCATCATCCCCGACTCGGCACACGGCACCAACCCGGCGTCGGTCACCCTGGGTGGCTACCAGACGGTGACGGTGCCGTCGGACAAGCGGGGCCTGGTCGATCTCGACGCGTTGCGGGAGCGCCTCGACACCGACGTTGCCGGGATCATGTTGACCAACCCCAACACGCTCGGGCTCTTCGAGGAGGACATCGCTGAGATCGCCGCCGCCGTCCACGAGGTGGAGGGCCTGCTCTACTACGACGGCGCGAACCTCAACGCCATCCTGGGGGTGACCCGACCCGGCGACATGGGCTTCGACATCGTGCACATGAACCTCCACAAGACCTTCGCGGTACCGCACGGCGGCGGAGGTCCGGGGGCCGGGCCGGTGGCGGTCTCCGAGCGGCTGGCCGAGTACCTGCCCGGACCGTTGGCGCGGCGCAACCACGACGGCACCTTCGCCTGGTACGACCCCGAGCACTCCATCGGTCGTGTCCACACCTGGTACGGCAACACCCTGGCCCTAGCCCGGGCGTTCTCCTACATCCTGGCCAACGGGGGCGACGGCCTCCGGCGGGTGGCGGAAGGAGCCGTGCTCAACGCCAACTGGCTGCGCGACCGGTTGCGGGGTGTCTACGACCTGCCCTTCGACCGGCCCAACATGCACGAGTTCGTGGCTTCGACAGCGACGCTCAGGAGAGCCCGGGGCACCAGGGCCCTGGATGTCGGCAAGCGCCTGTTGGAAGAGGGCTTCCACGCCCCCACGGTGTACTTCCCGCTGATCGTCGACGAGGCCCTGATGATCGAGCCTACGGAGACCGAGAGCCCTCAGACGTTGGCGGCTCTGGCTGATGCGCTCATCGCCATCGCCGACGACCCGGCCGGCGAAGGGGCCGAGGCGCCCCGTTCGACGCCTGTCCGGCGCGTCGACGAGGCTCGAGCGGCCCGTCACCTGATTCCGACATGGGATGCCGGTCGGGAGGACCAGCCGGCCTGACGGACGCTCTGGTCCCTTACTGGAACTGCAGGTTGTAGGGGTTGGCCGTGGTGGTGGCTGGGCTGAGCGCCACCCCGTTGACCTGCACGGAGATCGCTGCCGGATTGCCCAGGCGAACCCAGAACGGGCCGGTCATGGTCTTCTGCGCCCCGGAGGTGAGGATGCCCTGGAAGAGGACCTTGCCTGTGTGGTCCCCTTGGCGGATCTCCATCCAGCAGGGCGCCGAGCCGACGAGGCTGATCGTCGGGGAGCCCGCCAGCTGGTAGGTTGCCAACGACGACGTCTTGGTCAGCAGCGACGCCGTCTGAGGTGGCGCCGTCGTCGGTGCCGTTGTGGCGGGCGTCGCCGGTCGAAGCGCGCGCGCTTGGGTACCCGAGCTGCGGTTGGCGATGACGATCGCCGAGGCGACACCGACGGTGGCGACCACAACGGCCAGGGCGCCGGTCGCCACGCGGAGCCGGTTTCGTCGCCCCGCTTGGCGGCCGGAGTGGCTGCGACCTGATGAGCGCCGGGACCGGCTGGTGTGAACCCGATGCGTGCCGCCCCCCACCGGTTCGACACGCCCGGAGCGGGCCAGTGCCGCCAGCTGCGCCAGGGTCTGTTCCGGTTCCGCTGCGGGGTGGAAGGCCCCGGTCACCACGGGCGCTCCACCCGCCAGGCGCGGCGGCCGGTCCTGGAGGGACGGGGGATCAACAGAGGGCGTCGGATCGATGGGATCGGCGTCGGGACCCTTGGACGCGGGAAGGATCCGGAAGCCCTCCACATCCCCTCCGGGCCCGGCGCCATCGAGCGCCGCTCCCGGCAGAGGTGTGGGGAACGACGACGCCGGGGGGTCACCCACGGTGGCAGCAGCGGAGTCCGGCGGCTCCACGGGGACAGCCACGGCGTGGTCGGCCTGCGCCTGATCATCGTCGCCGACCCCGACGATCCGCACCGATTCGACGCCGTCGGCTGATGCCGGAGGGGAGACGGGGGTGCCCACGATGTCGAGCGCGCCGGCATCGGCGGGGTCCGTCGCCGCTACGTCGGCCTCATCGGCCTCCTGCGCCTCAACGATGCCGGCTGGCTCCGGGCCGTCGTCGGCGGCGTCGGTGCCCACGGCGTCGGTGCCCACGGCGTCGGTGCCCACGGCGTCGGTGCCAGCGTCGTCGGTGCCCACGGCGTCGGTGCCAGCGTCGTCGGTGCCAGCGTCGTCGGTGCCAGCGGCGTCGGTGGGGTCCGACTCCACAGGATCCTCATCCTCGACCGGTGCGGGCGGCGGAGCCGGCTGGTCGGGCAGGAGCACCCGGACGCCCTCGATCTCGGGGGGAGCGGCGCGGGGAGCGTCCTCCCCGCCGTCGGCGGCCGGCGCGTCGGAGGCGTTGGCGGCGGGTATCGCCACTGGTCGCGACATGGGCCGAGGGCTGATCCGGGGATGGGTGGGATCGGCTTCGACCACGCGGCGCACGTGCTCCAGCAACGCCGGTCCGCTGGCCGGGGCCAGGTCGACGCGGCGGTCGGCCCCCTGGGTGGTGAGATGCCCCAGCGTGTCGAGAGCCCGATGGTGGGCGGCGGCCGAGCCACCACCGAAGCGCATCCGTCGGACGACCTCGACGCCGCCTCCGATGACCACGACGGCGAGGATGAGCAGGATGAGGGCGATCATGGGCGCGCCGACCAGCGGTCCGGATCACCGGGGTGACGACGTTGGGTAGAGCACCACGCTGATACCACGTCACACCTTTCCAGGAGGGGAGGAGCGTACGGACCGGAGTGGTTTCCAGGCTACGAGACACCCGAGGCGGGAGGAGAGCACCCGGGGTCATTTCTACGCTTCGGGAAGGAAATCTGGCCGTCAGAGGGCCGCGTTGCACCGACGGACCCACGTGGCGCGGTCCGGCAACACTGTGCGGAGTCGGCGTCCCGCCCCGGGACGTCACACGACGCCGGCGTAGCGGTACCCTCGCAACGATGCTGCCGACGACGAGCTCGGCCCCCCTGTGGCGGGCCTCTCCCCGCGACCCTGACCCCGCTCCTCGCGCCGCTCCTGGCGTTCCCGCCTGGGTACCCGTACCTGCCGGTTTCCTGGCCGGTTCCATCCCGTGGTGGAACCTGATGGCCCGCCGGGTGGCCGCCGTCGACCTGCGCAACGCTGACACCGCCACGGTGTCGGGGAGCGTCCTGTTCGCCGTGGCGGGCGTGATGGAGGTGGCCAAAGGAGCGGTCGGCCCTCTGCTCGCCGGGCGCCAGCGACCCCGACTCGCCGCCGCTGCCGGCGCCGCCGCGGTCATTGGTCACAACTGGTCCCCGTGGTTGCGGGGGGCCGGCGGGGGGGGACTGTCGCCCGCTCTCGGCGCGCTCGGGGTCAGCGCCCCCGCCTCCTCGGCCACGCTCCTGGGCGGCATGGTCGGGGGCCGCGTGATCCGCCAGACCGCCATCGGATCCTTGGTGGCCGAGCTGGCAGCCGTTGCGGTGGCGCGCCGGACAGGAGGCCCCGGTGCGGGATGGGCGGCGACCGGCGTGGTCATTCCCCTGGTCGTCAAGCGGGCGGCCAGCCATGGTCGACCGCGCCCGGGTACGGCCACCGCGCACCTGTGGCGGTTCCTGCTCGACCGGGACCGCCGGCGTCGGCCCATGGGCCTCACGCTCGGGGGAGGCGGCTACCCCGGTCGGTGTTCGATGATCATGGGAATGTCCTCGCTCAAGTGGCCGGGGCATCGCGCTCGGCGATGACGGACCGGAGGGCTTGTTGACCGGGGTGTGCGTCGATCACGTGGCGCAGCGCCTGACCGGTGGCCGACAGGTAGCGGCGGGTGGTCTCCAAGGAGGCATGGCCGAGGAGCTCCTGCAGCTCGACGACGTCCGCACCCGCTTCGAGCGCCGAGGTGGCGAACGTGTGCCGGAGGGCATGCACCAGGGCACCGGCGGGCACCTGGGCGCGCAGGCCAGCGCGGACATACAGCCGCTCGACGAGGTAGCGCACCTGGTGCACACTGAGCCGACGGCCGTGCACGTCGACGAACAACGACACCGCTGGGTGCTCCAAGTCATGGTCGGGGAATCGCTCGACCCGCTCGAGTTGATAGTCGGCGATGAGGCGCTCGAGGGCGGCGCCGATGGGAATGGGCCGGGCCTTGTTGCCCTTGCCCACCACCTCCAAGCGCCGCGCCCCCACTTCGCCCACCAGCGACCCGGTGGACAGGCCCACGGCCTCTGCCTCACGGATGCCCGTCACGCAGAACGTGGCCACCAGCGCCAGGTCCCGGGCCGGCCACGGTTGGCGGCTCCGAGCGTCGAGGGACCCCGCGGTGGCCAGGAGACGGGGGATGCCATCGCGGGCTCGGATGGTGCGGGGAAGGACGGTCGGGGCCTTGGGCTTGGGCACGCCGGCCATGGGGTTGCCGTCGAGCGCCCCTTCGGCAACCAGGAAGTCGAAGAAGCTCGACCATGCCGAATGACCCCGGCGCACCGACGCTGCCGCGTGATCTGCGGCCCACGACGCGAACGCCGCCCGAAGCGCCGGGCGCCTCAGGTCGGCGAGGGTGACGACACCCAAGCCCCCCTCGAGCTCAGCCAACCGGCTGCTGATGCCCACCAGGTCGCGGCGATAGGCGGCCAACGTGGCCGGCGACGGCTTGGTGGCCCCCAGGTTGGTGAGCCACGCCACCACAGCACCTTGGAGCGGCGCTTCGGGTTGCAACCGGGGGTGGGCCACGGCGACGCATCGTAGGACGTGGCGTCAGGCACCCTCGATGTCACAGAGCAGGAACTTCACGCCAGCCTGGCCGAGCTGCTGGGCATCGGCAAGGGTCTTTTGACCCTCGTCGCTGTTGATGGCATCCACGGCCGCCTCGTAGTCGTCGAAGTACAACTCGGCGACCCGATAGGCCGGTGTGGGCGAACCGTCCTCCTTGGGGAACACCTTGGCCAGCTCAGCCTTCCTGACGCCAGGGATGGCCCCGGCCAGCGGCACGTGCACAGAGCTGTAATGCTCTTCGAAGGCGGAGGGGTCGGCGGGATTGTCGTAGATAACGGTCAGCTTCACGGTCATGCGGAGGTTCTTCCCCCACTGACCGCCACTCAAGCATCGGTCCCTCGGGCGTGGACTCCTCGAAGAACGGCCCCAACAAGGGTGCTACCTCGGTGGCGATAGTCGGGGCGCGCCCTCTTGCGCCGGGTCGCCATGGTGGCGGTGTCGGGATCATGGCCATCCGCGTGCCTCACCGTGGCCGGCGGCGCTCACCGTCGTCGATGCCCGGTCCCGTGGAGCGGTCTGCTCGGCGTGGTCCTCAAAGGCGTCACGACATGGCCGGAGTCGAACAGCGCCTCTTCCACCAGGCGTCGAACGTGAGCATTCTCGGCGGCGTAGAAGATCCGGTTGCCCTCCCTGCGGACCTTCACCAGGTGGGACATGCGGAGCTTGGCCAGGTGTTGGGACACGGCCGGCGCCTGGGCGCCGACGTGGGCGGCGAGGTCCCCGACGGAGTGCTCGCCGTGCAGCAGGGCCCACAGGATCCGCAGGCGGGTGTAGTCCGCCAGCAACTTGAAGGTACCGACGGCCACCTCGAAGCGGGCGTCGTCGAGACCATCTTCACCTTCCTGCGCAGTCACGCAGATAGCATGGGGTACGGCGACCCGGAAAGCAAGCCACAGGAACGAGGTCCCGGTGCGTTGAGCCAGCCCTACCGGGTACCGCCAGGCACGATCGTCCTGTGGTGATGGTCAGTCAGCGGCCCGAGACAGCGAAGACGGCCACCAGATGCGCTTGCCGAGGTCGTGGCTGAGGGCGGGGACCAGGATCGATCGCACCACGACAGTGTCGAGCAGGACCCCGAAAGCCACCGCGAAGCCGAGCTCGCTGAGGAACACCAAGGGAAGGAGGCCCAGTACGGCGAAGGTGGCAGCGAGCACCACGCCGGCCGACGTGATGACCCCCCCGGTGACGGCCAGTCCGCGGAGGACACCCTGGCGTGTTCCGTGGGTGAGTGCCTCCTCTCGGACCCTGGTCATGAGGAAGATGTTGTAGTCGACGCCCAAGGCAACGAGGAAGACGAAGGCGAAGAGCGGGAAGGAGGGGTCGGCGTTGGCGAAGCCGAAGAGGTGGTTGAACACCACGGCGGACACGCCGAGGGCGGCGCTGAACGACAGCACCACGGTCAGGATCAGCAGGATCGGAGCCACCAGCGCACGGAGCAGAAGGGCCAGCACGATCAGAATGACCACCAACACGATGGGGATGATCAGGTTGCGATCATGACGTGACGCCTGTTGGGTGTCGTAGTTGATGGCACTCGCGCCCCCGACGAGCGCCGCTGCCCCCGGTACGGCATGCACGACGGCCCTGATGCGCTGCACGGTGGCGTAGGCCGCCTTGGTGTCGTAGTTGTCGGCCAGGTTGGCGTTGATGAGCAATCGGCCGTCCTGTGGTGTGACGGCCAGTCCCTGGGGCACGCAACCGCCGTATGAACCTGGGGCCGGCCTGGGGCCCGTCGCCTGCGCAAGCTGGGCGTAGTTCGGCTCGATGCACACCGAGCCCGAACCCGTCGAGACTCCCGGTACCCTTGAGACGGCGGCGATGATCCCGGGGACGCTCTCGGTCCTGGCGGTGATCACGGCCGGCGCTCCGCTCCCATGCGGGAAGTGGGCGTCGAAGATCTTTTGCCCGACCACCGCATCCGGGTTGTTCGTGAAGCTCTGAGCCGTCGTCAGACCGCCCGACCTGAGCGTGGTCAGGCCTGCGACGCAGGCCAGGAGCACCACGCCGGTGATGATCCACGCCAGACGGTCACGCCGCGCCAGACCCGTGGCGAAGCGACTCCACGCCCCCTGCGTCGCCGGATCGCCCTGGTGGTCCGCACGGGGAACGCGGGGCCAGAAGACGCCTCTGGGGAACGCGGTGAGAAACAGTGGAAGGAAGGTCAGCATCACGCCCACGGTGCAGGCGATGCCGATGGCGCACACCGGGCCCAGGCTCCGGTCAGAGTTGAGCTCCCCGAAGCCGAGGCACAGCAGGCCCAGGATGACGGTGCTGGCCGAGGCGGCGATCGCCGTCGCTGCCCGCCGCCACGCCTTGGCCATGGCTTGGACCCGGCTGTCGTAGTTGTGGAGCTCCTCGCGGTAGCGGCTGATCAGCAGCAGCGCGTAGTCGGTGCCGGCGCCGAGGACCAGGATGGACAGGATGCCCTGGCTCTGGCCGTTGAGGGTGAGGACGTTGTTCTTGGCCAGCGCGTAGATCACCAGCCCGGCAGCGCCGAGCGCCAGGAAGGCGCTGAACAGGGGGAAGAACCACAGGACGGGGCTCCGGTAGACCACGAGCAGGATCCCGATGACGACCAGGCCGGCGGCCAGGAGCAGCGACCCGTCGATGCCCTTGAAGGCGTCGATGAAGGCCACCAGCAGGCCGCCGGGCCCGGCGCTGTGGATGGCCAGAGCGCCCGGAGCCCGGGCGTGGGCGGCCGTCAGGACGCTCTTTTCGACCTTGACCAGCTTCGAGCCGTCGACGCTGGTCGATCCCTGCTTGGCCACCAGGGGTACGGCCACGTTGGCCGTGGCGCCGTCGGACGCGTAGACGGGAGCGTTCACCTGGTCGTGGGCCACGCCCGCCAGGGAGCGGAACGTCGACACGTCCGCAGCGATCTTGGACCGGTCTGCGGCGGTCAGCCCATCGGTCCGCTGGTACACGACGAAGCCGGGGATCGCCTGGATGGTCTGGAACCGCTGGGCCTCAGTGTCGACCTTGGTCGACTCGGCCGAGCTGGGCAGATACGCAGCATTGTCGTTCTTCTGGACCGAGCTGAGCTTGCCCTGAGAGGAGCCACCGGCCAGCCCGAAGAGCAACCAGGCAATTCCCAGGATGCCCACCACGACCGCGCCTCGCGAGTAGCGCCGCCGGCGCCCGGACTGGCCGGTGCCTTTCGAAGATACGGCAGCATCTGTCATCTTGCTCCTCCGGAAGGTCGGCCACTCGAGGGATGCGAACCAGCAGAGATGGAGTCGACGACAACGCTGGACAACATCAACAACGTCGGCTCGGCGACAACCGTAGCCATAGGCTCCCTCCCGTCGGGCTGCATCTTCTTGGTGGAGGCTTGCTGTCGTCTCCGATCACTGAGACGGAGTGACCCCAGCAAAGTCATCGCCGTCATCGGCTCGGAGCCGAAACCCGAACCGGGCTACAGGCGGACGGCCGGGTCATACCCGGTTATACTCTCGGCATGAAGACTGCGATCTCGATTCCTGATGGGACGTTCGAGAGGGCAGCACGTCGCGCTCAGGCTCTGGGCATGAGCCGTTCAGAGCTTTTTTCCCGCGCCGTAGCACGTTACCTCGACGAACTGGATGCCGAGTCGGTGACCGAACAGATCGACCAGGCCATTGCCAACCTTGACGATGACGACTCGGCCGCTGACGCTGTCACCGCTGGTCATCAGCTACTGACCGACTCCGTCGGCGAGTGGTGATCGAGCGTGGCGGCATCTACTGGGCGGATCTTGGAGCGCCCGTTGGCTCGCGACCGGCGAAACGGCGGCCGGTGTTGGTGATCTCGTCTGAGAACTACAACCGGAGCCGGCTGGCAACCGTCCTGGTTGCGGTCGTCACCGCCAACACTCAGTTGGCGACGATGCCGGGCAACGTATTCCTCCCCATGACCGCGACCGGGATGCCTCGTGACTCGGTCGTCAATGTGACTGCATTGGTCACATTGAACAAGACCGACCTCGCGGAGGAGGCCGGGAGGGCACCGCTGACGCTCCTGCAGAAGGTTGATCGTGGCCTCCGACGCGTTCTTGATCTGTAGCTGACCAGTGTCTTCTGGGGGATGGCTCACCAGCCCACTCGCGAGGCCTACAACGCCCTCGCTGCCATCGCGCAGGCCGCCGGCATCGACGTCATCTTGGTCGCCGAGATCCTCGGTCACAGCGTGGATACCGCCCGCCGCTCCGCCCCTCCGTTCCCACCAGGATCGCCATAGAGCCATCAAACCCCTCACCGGCGTCGAGAAGCGGTCCAGCCCAGGCCCTACGGGACGCCCCAGCGCCGAACGGAGATTCGAGCTGAGGCCTCCTGCGACATGCGGAACGTAGGCTGGAACCCTCCCATCACCAAGGTCCATTCCGCACCGGTCGCGAATCCCGGGCTGAACAGGTCGGCCACTGCCCACCGCGCTGAGGGCAGACCACTCCCATCCACTCGTGCCCCCAGTCGATGACGCTGTGGCCGGCTGACGAAGTGACCCCCCGTCCCGACAATTGCGGATAATCACAGTTATCCGTATATGTAGTTGGGTCTGCCACATCTTCGACGGCGCACGCCAGCATGTACACGAGGTCGTCGAGATCACTCAGTGCCTGGCGGGTCACGACCAGCTCGTTCTCCGTCAGCCCGTCGGACTTGACCCGTTGCCTGGCTTCGAAGTCACGCTGCCGGCACGACCCTCGGCAGTACCGTCTCGGACGCCCGGGACCCGAGCCCGTCGCCGATCGACGGCCACACCCAGGGGGTCATCGTCGCCCCCCGCGAAGAGCCTCAGGACGGCGTAGGCACGGTCGTCCCCGTCGTGGTCGACCGCTCCGATCCGACCCACGTCGAGCTTCAGGGCGCATTCGGAACCTCAGGCTGCTCCTCGGGGGCCTGAGCGCGCTGTTGTCCTGATCGTCGCACTTGCCGTCCGCGCCTACCGTCACCGTCGCATCGAGTCCCGGGCGCCGAGCGCGTAACGAGGGCTAGGGACGTGCGCGCCGGAGATCATGATCGGGGCCGTCCAGGGTCGGCCATGCGTTCCAGGGCCGAGGCCGCAGCGGCCCGCACGGCCTCGGAGCCCGCGGACACCACCGCCTGCTCCAACGCTTCACGGCCGCCCTCTGGCCTGGCTTCGACGATCAGCGTCGGGATGCCTGTCGCCACGTGGGGGTCCTCGTCGGCGAGCCGGTCCCGCAGCTCGGCACCGACGTCGATGACCTCCCCGTCGACGGTGGTCCCGGCATAGGGCATGAAGGGGAGCAACTCGCGGGCGGCCTGGAGGCGAAGCACCGGATCTACGGGGTCGCCGAGGGCGGCCCGGAGCGCCGGCCACCCGACCGGGTCGCCCATCTCGGCCAGGTACGCGGCTGCGAGGTAGGCGTGCGGCGTGGCCACCCCCCCATCGGCCACGAGCGGGCCGAGGGCGGCGTGGCCCCGCTGCTGGTCCCCGTCGAGGGCCACCGACATGGCCGCCTCGACGAAGGCGAGGCCGCGCGAGCGAGCCACCTGGTCGGCCAGGCGGTCGAGGAGCCCGGCGCACGCCTTCGACACCCCGGCCGCGGCATCGTCGGGGGGCCGGCAGCGGCCGGCGAGGAACGCGGCCGCCGAGAGGCCTAGTCCGGTCGGGCTCTCGAGACCCGCCTGGAGCAAGTTGACGGTCAGGCGGTCCTCGGCGCCGGCCGGATTGGCCTTGGCCCGCCCTTCCAGGACGACGACCATCCCGGGGTAGAACGCCCGTTCCCGGGCGAGCACGGCCGGTGTGCGCCCCTGCATCCCAGCCGCCTCGATGGCGGGGCGACACCAACCGGCCGGAGTCACGGCGTGCCGGCACCCGCCTTCCTGGCACTCTTCTCCTGGCGCTTGGCCGCCAGCTTCTCGCCTTGTTGTTTCACACCCGCCACCAGGTCGAGGTAGGGCTGCTTGCCATCACCGAAGGCCCGGATCTCGCCAGCGTAAGAGTAGTAATCCCCCGCCCCACCCTTGTAGAAGTCGCGGATGTTTGCGGTGTCGAGGTCGTCGATGGCGTCATCCATCAACTCCGCGACCTTCCCCTTGAATTGGGACTTCGACTTCAGCTCCTCGTCGGTCAGCGCAATGGCCTGGGCGTTGAGAAAATTGATGATGTGGGCCTTGCCGCCTCCCTCGATCCACGACTTGTCGTCGGTGGCGTGGAACTTCTCGTGGCGAGACGACAGCGCCTTGGCCCAGTAGGCCTGGCGCACCGGCACCCAGGACCCGCCCTGGAGGTGTGGGGTGAGGTCGTCGACGATGTCCTGGTAGTTGTCAGCGGTGACCACACTCGAGGTCCCGGACGGCACGTCCTTGTGCCCTCCGGAGTTGACGCCCCACTTGCCTTTGGCCTTGAGCTTGAAGCCGATGTGGATGGTGCGGACGCCGGTCCTCTTGTTCTCCGTGTAGGTGAACTTGAGGCCGCCATACCCGGCCTTGAAGGCCTCCTCGCCGAAGGGGTCGACGGTCATGCCCGAGGGGCTGGTCCACGCCGTTCCGCTCACCCCGGCGACCACGGAATCGCTCGCTCCCGCCCCGCTGTCGATGGAGGCGCTCTCGGCGACGTCTGCGCTCACGCCGACCGAGCCGACCGACACCCGGACGGGCTGGCCACCGCCCGTCGTCGACCGCCTCGCGGATGCGTCCCGCCCGGTCCGGAGATCGCTCGGACCCTTGCGCTCAACGGGCTCACCGTCGAGGCCCGCGTCGGGCAGGGTGTCGGCCATCACGGCGTTGGCGCTCGCAGTGGCATCCTCTCCTTGGCCCGTGGTCGTCGGTCCGGGACCTCCAAGAGCAGGAGCGGGCTGATCACCCGCAGGGGCGCGCTGCACCCGTGCGGGACCGGCGCCACCCTGCTGCACGGTGTGAGCCAGCTCGTGGGCGAGCAGGTGCGTCCCCTCCTTCGAGCCGAGAGCGGGCGCGCCGTCACGGAACCAGATGTCACTGCCAACGGTGAACGCCTTGGCGCCCAGCTGCCGATTGAGGCCTGCAGCGGCGGAACCCTGGTGGACCCTCACGTCGCCGAAGTCGGCGCCGAACGCAACACCCATGCTCGTGCGTACCCCGGCGGCGAGCGGGACCCCGCCGGATCGAGCCTCGCCGAGGGCCTGCTCGATCGCCGGCTCGGCGAACGCCGGACCTGGTGCGGGGCCGCCCATCCTGCGCTGTACCAGCGCCCGCCCGATCACCGGCGACCGGGCGGCGCCAGCGGGAGCGCGCACGGCGGCGGTCACCCGGTCTGCGGCGGCGTCGGCTTCCCGCTCGTGGGGGTCGTCCACGGCGCCGACCTCGAGCTTGGCCTGAGCCCGTAACAGGGCGCCGACCGCCCGGTTGCCAGCGAGGCGCTGCAGATCGAGCATGCCGTTCGCTGGCGGGGCGGCCCGCCCCCGCTCGTGCCTCCCCGGTTCGTCCTTGTGTTGCCCCGATGCCCCCCGACGCCCATCGACCACGACCCCTACCTCCCCATCAGCACCGGTCGGCTGCGTCGCTCCTGACCCAGCGACGACTCGATGCGACGAACCCAGAGTATCGGGCTCAACGCGCTGAGGCCAACGTGGCTCTTGGATGTGCACGCCGGAGATGGGCCCCTCATTAGGGTGAATACGTGGATGGACGCCACAGGTGTTCAGCAGACTGAACGCGATAGCGCTGTTCTTGGCGCCGTTACTCCCCGAACCCCGACCCGAGCCGGGGGCTCACAGCAGCACCGTCATTGTGCAACGCGCCAACCCCGGAGCGAGGCGGTGCGCACTGCGCTGTCGGCGCCAGGATCGACCTGATGTACGGCATGCAGCTGGCGCGATGTGGGTCAGTTCGAAGGAGGCCGGCGTCGCAGGCGGTCCCTGACCTGGGCGAGGACGGCGAGCTTGGCTTCGGCCGTCTCGGAGGCGACGATGGGGTTGTCGGCGAACGTGGCGAACCCGCAGTCGGTGTTCAACAGGACCCGTTCCGCACCGAACAGTCCCACGGCGTGCTCCGCTCTGGCCAGCACCTCGTCAACGGATTCGATGTCTTGGCGTTTCTGGTTGATGACGCCGACACCGATCCGGCGATCGTCGGGCAGACCGGCGAGGATCTCCGTCTCGCCGGCCCTTGGTGTGCACAGCTCCAGGATGTAGGTGCCGACATCGACGTCGGCCAGTACGGGGAGGAGAGGCCGATAGTCGCCGGCCAGCGCGACCTGCTCGTCGGGCGTCCAATTGCCCCGGCATACGTGCAGGGCGAGACGATCGCGGGGTGACCCGGCGACAAGGTCTTGGAGGAGGTCTCGGGCAAATCCCAACTCCTCGGCACTCCCCCTGCGGTCGCCGAGAGCGCCGCACATGAACGTCCGGCCGCCGTCGCCGGGTGTGCCGTAGACGACCTCGGTCAGGACCGGCTCGTCGAACTGCACGAGGGCCACTCCGGAAGCCAACAGGTAGTGCAGTTCCTCGCGGAGCACCCGGACCACGTCGGCGGCCAGTTCTTCCCGGTCCCGGTAGGCCCGATCGGAGATGCATTCCATCCACATGGTTCGGGTGAGCAGGTAAGGCCCGGGAAGGCTGACCTTGACGGGAAGGTCGGTGACGTGCCGCACAAAACCGGCTTCGTGAACGGCGAGAGGCTTGCCCCTTCCCAGCGGGCCGAACACGGCGGGGTGACGGATCTCGCCGGCTGGCACGTCGAGGGCGGCGAGCTCGCGTTCGAACTCATCGGGGTCGTCCACGTACGGGAGCAGGTCTGTCACCGGGATGAGCTGACAATTCTCCAGCAGCCCACCGACGAAACTGGCATAGTTGTCCCGGCGTTGCTCGCCGTCGGTGACCACATCGACGCCGGCGCGGATCTGGGCGTCAATGGCGAGGCGGACCGCGTCGTCGCCGCACGCGGCGAACTCCTCGTCGCTCATTCGCCCCTCGAGATGGTCATGCAGTGCTCGCAGCAGCCACCGCGGTCGCGGCCAGCTCCCCACCCCCATCACCGACAGCGGCTCGATCTTCGGTGCCGGTGACGGTCCGGGGAGACAATCGGGGACGCTCGGCACGACCACCGGCTGGGTGATCGGGGCCTGGCTCCGATCGGCCCGCTGCCGTTTGGCCTTCTTGGTGGTCCCGGCGCTGCGGCCGCCAACAGTGGGCTCAGCGGTTGCGTTCCCGGATCGTCCGCCGGCGTCGTAGGGTCCCTTGCTGACCAAGAAGCTGCGCTGAGGCCCTTCCCTGGCCAGGCTGACCAGGTCGTTGCCGGTCAGCCGGCACCATGACGGCAGGTCCTCCTCGACCGAGGACTCGACGGAGCGGATCTCCAATAGCTCGCCCGGGTCGAGCGGGTCGATGTGCTTGCGGATCAACAGGAGCAGCCCGTTGCCGCAGTCCAGGTCCCCGCCGTCAAAGCTGGCGGCCGCCTCGTGGGTGTGGTCGTGGGGTGAGGTCAACTTGCTTCTCGCTAGTAGGAGACGCAGGGGGCACCGCCGGCGAGGAACTCCACCAGCTTGGCCCCGCCGGCGATCGTCGCCCCCTTCACCAGCTTCGAGTCGTCCAGACCCCGCTTCTTGAAACACGGGGAGCACACCAAGATGGTGCCGCCCGCCTCCACATAGTTCGTCATCAGGTCTTTGAGCGCCGCGAAACCCTCCTCGTGGATGTCGTCGGCATAACCCTCGACCGCCAGGCGGCTGCCTTCGCTGGACAGGAAGACCATCGTCTCTTGGTCCGAGCCGACCGCCGCGTTGGCGATCACGAAACCGACGGTCGCCCGATCAGGGTCGTTCTTGGAGTTGGTCAGCGATACACAGAACTTTCCAGCCATCTCAATGCTCCATTCGTCGTTTGATCAGGTACTCAGGGTGATTTGATCTGACCAGCTCATGCCCGGTGAGCCGGCACCATGCGGGCAGGTCCTCAGGGGCGCCCGGGTCGAGGGCCACAAGCTCGAACAGCGAGCCGGGGACGAGGCGTGCCAGCCGCGGCCTCAGCTGCGCGAGCAACTCGCCACAACCGAGTTCGCCCGCGTCCCAACGGTCTGCCATCTAGCGGGTAACAGTGTTCCGAAGGTAGCTGTAGTTGTGCTTGTCACCGACCAGCGTCGTCAGTTTGCAGCGAATCTCGTCCTCGGTGGCGGCGCTGGCCTCGAACCCGCAGCCGTCTGCTCCGGGCGCCTTGCAGCTGTCTTGGTACATGGATGCACTTCCTTTCTCGTCTCTGGCAGGGTGCAGCCCGGGGAAGGCGACATGACGCGAGTCCTGGTGCTTGCTCCGGGGTTCCGTGAGGGAACCGAACCTGTGCTGCGATCGGCCGCGGACCGCAGGTAGCAGGTAGCCCTAGGAGCCGATCGAGGTTCGCTCGCCCGACCGGACGAGAACGGTGCCAGCTCAGCGACTTGTCATGCTGACATTCCCCTCTCCGCCTCGCGGCCTCGGCTACGGAGGTCAGCTTCGCGCGTCGGCCAAGAAGGCGCACAGCAGGAGCACCCATGTCCAGGCTCCCACTGACCGGCCTTGCGGCCATGAGGTCGCGCAACCTGCGGGGCGATCTCCTTGACCGCTCGTCGGGCTCCGCTGTACGATTAGCCCGTCCCGGTCAGGAGACTGGGGCGGCGTTCATCCCAGCGAAGTCCGGTGAGAGCCCGGGCGCTGTCCCGCAACGGTCATGCCCCTTCGGGGGACGAGCCCGGTCGCCTGGTCTGGATGTCGACGTGCCAGCCCTCGGAGGAAGGGCGGTTCGTGCGGGAGGCGCCTGACCGGTTCCCGTAAGAGCTTGCTGCTGGTTCTCCGATCACCAGGAGGACCGACGCCCGTGGACGCTCGAACCGCACGTCTGAGACTGCTTCGCGGCGCCCTGAGCCGCGACGAGTGGGGGCGGCTCGCCGGCATGGGCGGTGCGGTCCTGGCCGTCAACCTGCTCGGCTGGGGCATCTTCGTGCTCGCCGTCCGCCCCCACCACTTCCATTACAAGGCCCTGGGCCTCGGGCTCGGCGTGGCGCTCACCGCCTGGACCCTCGGCGCCCGCCACGCCTTCGACGCCGATCACATCTCCGCCATCGACAACACCACCCGCAAGCTCATGGCAGATGGTGGTCGGCCGATGTGCACCGGGTTCTTCTTCGCTCTAGGCCACTCGTCGCTCATCGTGGCGGTCGGCATCGGCCTGTCCGTCGCCGCCCGAGCCGTCTTCGGCGCCGTCGTCGACCCCAACTCGGGTTACGAGGCGGTCGGCGGCGTGGTCGGCACCTCGATGGCCGCCGGGTTCCTCTACCTCATTGCCGCCCTCAACCTGATGGTCCTGGCGGGCATTCTCAAGGTGTTCCGGGGGATGCGACGAGGGCGCTTCGACGAGGACGAGCTCGAAGCCCAGCTCCAGGCCCGCGGGCTGATGTACCGCGTCTTCGGCCGGTTCATGCGCTCCATCACCAAGTCCTGGCACATGCTCCTCGTCGGCATGCTCTTCGCCCTCGGCTTCGACACCGCCACCGAGGTCCTCCTCCTGGCCGCCACGGCCACCGCCGCCGCCCAGGGCCTCCCCTGGTACGCCGTGCTTGCCCTGCCGTTGCTCTTCGCCGGCGGCCTGATCGCCTTTGACACCACTGACGGGCTGTTCATGAACTTCGCCTACGGGTGGGCGTTCGCCCGTCCCGTCCGCAAGGTCTACTACAACCTGGTCATCACCGGACTGTCGATAGCCGTCGCCTTCCTCGTCGGCACCATCGAGCTCTGCGGTCTGCTCTCCAACGAGCTCCACCTCCACGGCGGGTTCTGGGACTTCATGGCCAACTTCAACATCAACAAGGCCGGCTTTGCCGTCGCCGGGCTGTTCGTCGTCGTGTGGGTGGCGGCCATCGGGTACTGGAAGCTCGGCAGGGTCGAGGCCCGATGGGAGACCGAGAACATCGCCAACCGGGCGCTGCGCGACGGCCCACCCGGCGGAACCGCGGAGCCGTCGGCGGGCGCGCACCCCTGAGCCCGGCCGTGGTAGCCGGGTCGTTCGTACTGCGTCTTGACCGGTCGAAGCACGACCGAGCAGGCAGTTGGGCGTGGTGCGGACAAGCTCGAACCGGTTCAGCCCGAGGCCTCGGGCGCTCGGACCTCGCGACGCAGGATCTTCCCGGTGGGGCCCTTGGGCAACCCATTGACCAACCAGATCCGGCGGGGGTACTTGTAGGCCGCCAGATTCGCCTTGGCGTGGGCCTTGAGGTCGTCGGTGGTCGCTGACGCCCCCTCCTTGAGGACCACGGCAGCGCCGACCTCCTCGCCCAAGTGATCATCGGCCACGCCGATGACAGCGGCCTCGGTGACGTCGGGATGGGCGTAGAGGACCTCCTCGACCTCCCGGGGATAGACGTTGTAGCCGCCGCGGATGATCAGGTCCTTCTTGCGGTCGACGATGAAGAAGTACCCGTCGTCGTCCACCGTGGCCACGTCGCCGGTCCTGAACCATCCGTCGGGAATAGCCTCCGCGGTCTTGTCGGGCTTGCCCCAGTATCCCTTCATGACGTTGTGGCCACGGATGGCGATCTCACCCGGCGTGCCTGGCTCCACATCGTTGCCGTCGTCATCGACGACCCGCATCTCGACACCGTCGATGGGTACGCCGATGGAACCGGTCTTGCGTTCTCGGTCCGGCAGGTTGAACGAAGCCACAGGGGAGGTCTCCGACAATCCGTAGCCCTCCAGGATGGTGCAGCCGAAGGCCTCCTCGAACTGCTTGAGGACCTCGACCGGCATCGCCGAGCCGCCCGAGATGCACGTCCGCAGGCTGGAGGTGTCCGCCGTGTCGGCGGTCTTGGCGTGGAGGATGGCGTTGTACATGGTGGGGACGCCCTCGAGGATGGTCACGCCCGCATCACTGATGAGCTCGAGAGCATGGTCGGGTTCGAAGCGTGGCAGCAGGGCCAGGCACGACCCGCCGACGATCGATGCGTTGAGCCCGCACGTCAGACCGAAGACGTGGAACAGGGGCAGGCAGCCCATGACGACGTCGTCGCCGGTGGCCGTCAGCAGCTGACCCGCCACCTTCTCGGCGTTGATGGTCAGGTTGGCATGGGTCAGCTCAGCGCCTTTGGGCTCTCCCGTGGTGCCGGAGGTGTAAAGGATCACCGCATCATCATCATCATGGCGGCTGACCGCATCAGCGCGGCCCGTGACCCCGGCGCACAGGCCTGCGGCCAGCGGATCCTCGACGACCAGCACCTCGACGTCGGCCGCCTCGGCACCCTCGCGGGCCTCGCGGGCGACGTCGGACCACACGAAGAGGACCTTGGCGCCGGAGTCCTTCAGGTAGTACTCGACTTCGCGTGCCTTGAGCAGGGGGTTCATGGGGACCACGATGCATCCGGCCTGAAGCGCCCCGTAGAAGATCACGGGAAAAGCCGGGACGTTGGGCAGCATCAGCCCGAGCCGGTCGTCGGCACCGACCTCGTGGTCGCCCAGCACCGTGGCCAGCTGACGGGCCGACGCACACAGGTCCTCGTAGCTGAGCGTGGTGCCGCCCATCAGAAGCGCCGGCCGTTCGCCGCCCTCGGTCGCATTGCGTTCAAGATGTGACAGTAAACCCGAAGTCATCACGCTCCCCCCTTGACACTGTAGGCACGTCCCTACCCGCCGCCCGACGTCGGAAACCCGGCGCACGACCGGGTCCGGGTCAGTTGCTCCTGCGGGCCTCAGCCTTGGCGGCGCGCATGCGCCCGTCCCTGGTCTTCTTCCGTCGGGTCCTGTCGTGCTTCCAGCGAACGGTCGATCGTGATCCTCGGCCCATGGGTTCCGAGGCTAGCCGAGGTACGCCTCCGGTGCCGCC
>JALYZO010000111.1 GCA_030945745.1 Actinomycetota bacterium | reverse complement strand
CTTTGCCGACGACACAGACCACGCGGGCTCGGTTCTGGCACACGCCGCGGACGAGGTCGGCCTGCTCGGCCGACAGCTGGGGGCGGGCCGCGAGGGCCTCGGAGACCGCCGTGGGGGTGGCAGCGCCGGAAGCTCGTACCGCCGGGTCCCGGTCTGTTCCGTGCTTGCCTACCGGATCGCCAGCGAGGCGAAGCGGGCCGGGATACGTCGGATCGTCGAAGAGGGGACCGGCACAGGGATCGCGTCCTGACCGGTCGGTACTGACCGGTCGGTACTGACCGGCGGTGACGCTGCGCCGGGTCCTGCTCGACACGGGCCACCATAGTCGGGACAGGCGAGCTGACCGCCGATGAGGTCGGCCTCCACCATCTCTTGATCGTCGCCGACCAACAGCATCGAAAGTCGTTCCTTCCCCATGGCAGAGAAGCCTCGCGCCGGCAAGCCGAGCCGGGTAGGGCAACTCGTGTGGGCCGATCATGGACCGTTGCGGCGTTCCCGGCAAGTTCCCCGACGGCGGCCGGCTCGCGCCGTTCGACCCGGTGTCGGCCCCGATTCAGGCCCGCCACACCCGCCCGGTACCCCCAGCGTGCTCACCGTGAACGACGTGAACGACGTGAACGGGCGCCAGGATCCTCGAGCTGTTCCGTCACCATCCAACCGCGTTGGCGGCCATCGTCACGGAGATGGCTGCCGATAGACACCGGCCGGTCATGCACCGGCGGAGGTGCTCGACGCTCTCGAGCGGGGTGTCGGCCTTCCACCCGGCAGGTCCCGGCCTGGCTCGAGGGCGCCGGCGCCAGCCACGCCCTGGGCTCGTGAGGGATCTGGCCGAGATCGTCGCCGGCCCCCGGGACTTGGCGAGCTCCTGAAGCTCAGGCGAGTTCTGCTGATCAGGGTGTTAATGATCGGGAGGCTTCTTTACTCTCCTCTTGAGCGTGAGGGGAGTGCGCGGAGTAGGACAGATCAACCCTAATGGTCTATGCGTCTTTCGACCACCGAACTTACGGCCGACCCTGCGAAGAGCAGTAGCGGAACCTCAAGAGCCAACTTGTAACGGACCAAGGTGAAGAAGACGCTGGGCACGAGCAAACCGAACACCATATAGCCGTAGAGGAGGAGGCGGTCAGGTGATCGGCCACCACGTAGGACTATGCCCCAGATCCCGAGTGCGGCCAGTGAGATTCCGCCACTTAGGTAGATGGGATTGCGAGCGCGGTGGTCATAGATGTCGACTGTGATCGTCATCCCGAGCTTCTTGAGATCGAGCAGCGCCGTATGGGCAAGGTGACCTCGTACATGCGAGAGTGCGGCCGTTCGGTAGACCCGATCTCGGTGTAACTCGTAGGACGGCGTCCGACGGATCTGGGACAGCTTTGCGAGCAGGTCCGGACTCTCCGCTGGGAACCGCTTCTGAGAGCCACTGGAGCCAGCGTGATTGCCCACCCAAAGGTTGAATCCGCTTGACGATGTGATGGCTGGGGAGAAGCCGTGCAGGACTACCGCGTTGCGGCCGATCCATCCGGCCGGCATTGCAATTGCCGACACAAAAAAGAATGCGAGTACGACAGTCCGACGAGCCGGCCCGGGCTGGCGTCGACGCAACGCCCAGATCAGCCAGACCGCCGCCAATGGAATCAGGACGACTGCCTCCGCCCGGAATAGACAGATGGCGCCCGCGACGAGCCCTGCTGGGACGGCTCTGGCCAAGGAGGGTCTTCTCGTCAGCCGGAGGAGCAAGTAGAGACCTGCGAGATCGAGAGGGAGGTAGACGTTGGACGCGCTCGCCTGTGTCACCTGGTACACGAGCACCGGATACATAGCGAAGCCAAGCGCAGCGAGCACTCCTGCTGTTCGCCCGAAAAGCTCTCGGCCTAGGACATATATCAGACAGATGGCAGCCGCCGCCGCAAGCACGTTGACCCATTGAAGGAGACGTTTGGCACCGCCATCGGAACCAGTGATCGACTGGGCTCCTGCGACGACGAAGGTGTAGGCCGGTGGCATGAAAGCCGAGGGAATAGGTAAACCGGTGTGGCTCTCGTCCACCTTTACGATCCCATCGGACTCCTGCGAGTAGAAGGAATAACCGCGACCATCGACGACATTGCGGCCGATCACGCCGAACTCGTTAAGTGACGTCCCTGCTGTCCCTATAAAGCCAATGGCCGCAATACGAAACAGCACTCCCAGACAAACCACGACGAGAAGGACACACCGAGTTCTGTTGGTCCGCACCCTCGTATCGACCGATCCACTCGGGCCCGGGTTGGTGTTCATCTCCCCCCGAAACCCGCTGACGATGACTTGCTACTCACGGCCTCGGTCGCAATGGGGCGTCCGCTGCCAGCCGGGCCTTGTTCCACTCGGCTGATTGACTCGTCTGCCCGTGAACGCCAAGGGTGGCGGCGACGCCGAGAAGTAGCCAGAAGAACAAATCGGTCGGGAAAATCTCAAAATAGCTCGCAACGGCCGAGACGACAATTGCGGCCAACACGCCTGCTGCCACGCCCAGTCCCAGTTCGCCATCATCACTCGATAATTGCGCAGCCGCCCTATCGGTAGTGGTGAAGGCAGCTATCAGAAAGAGGATCAGCATCCACAACCCCAACACGCCGAGTTCATAGACTGTTTTGAAATAATAGTTATCCGGTTGATATGCGAGGCCGCTACTGCCCATTGAGAGAACAGCGACCTTTTCAAGAGCTGAGCCGGCCGCTCCGATTCCGGCTCCCAATGGGTGAGCGATCACCTGGTGCAGGTTGCCCTGCCAACCCGAGCCACGTTGGTCGAGGCTTGTCGAGGACAGCGCTACGGTTGTCAGTTTGCTTGGAACGTAAAGAGTTGCAACAAGCAACAGGGGGGCGAACGCCAAAAGAATTCGATGCCGCCGGAATCCGATGTAAGCCCCACCGATAACCAAGCCTAACCATGGCCCCCTCGAGAACGTGAGACTCAAGGCTATACACAAGATAGGGAGCGACAGAAAGAAGAGGCGGTTCCTGGTACGGTGTGCATCGTTCAGGGCCACGGGGAGGGTCACCAACATGACCATCATTAGAAAGAGAGCCAATCCATAGTTCTGATCGAAAGTAGAGAAGGCGCGTATGAAGCTGCCCGAATAGCGAATAGTGGAGTTATACGCATAGCCCAGGCTGTGGAGTCGCGCGCCGCCCAGAAGCTCCTGGAAGATCCCGTACACAGAGGTCACAAACCCGAGAACCATGAGAATCGTGACGAGCTGGTCACGTTCACGGCGATCCAAGGGACAACGCCAGAGGGCGATCGGAAGGAGAAGATAGAAGAAGTCGAGCTTTAGCCCGTAGAGAGCTTGTACGCCGCGGACCGCAATACCAGAGATCAGGCCGAGAACAACAAACCCTACGAGACCCGGCAGCCATGTTGGCAGTCGTCGTCCTGTAGGACCGCGGGCTGATTGTGTGAGGAACGTGGCCAGGAGGATCAGGACCACGAAACCCTCCTTCCAATACTGGACGAAGGATGGATGGGGAAGCACTAGGAGGAGTCCATCCAGCGGCGCCAGGGCGGCGAGGGCGAGGACACCACGTTGCGGCCGGTGGCCTATGGCGAGCAGGAGGGGGATCGCAATGGCACCGCCCAAGATGGCCATGTCCCACCCCTTGATGGTCGCGGCAGCGAGCGTTGCCATAACGATGGCAGCTGCAACGGTCAGACGTGGAGACGGCAGCGCACGGACGCTGGGCTTCCTTCCCATGTCTAGCGCCATTACGTTGAGGATAGACGGCGAAAGGCAGAGTCCGCACGGCGATTGAAGGTGACCCGACTCTCGTGAAAGTCGTTCGGTCCGGTCGACGCCGAGTTCGTCGAGGACGTCCCGCTGATCGTGGAACCTGGGGTGGCGTCCTCTTGTTGAAGCATGCGCTTTGGGCGTGACGGTCATGGCGCTCGGTGCCGCTTGTCGGGGCGTTGATGATGTTTTTGGGTCCCGGCTGGATGGTTGAGAGACGTGACGGTCGGTGGGGGCAACGTCTTGTACGGCGATAGGTTCATCGCAGCGGGGACACGGTCCTCCCAGGCCGATCTGACGGCGCATCGAGGCGGCCACCCGACGAGCTGGTTGCGGGCCTGGCCGTCCTCGCCACCCTCGACGAGTTGGATGCCCGCCGTCAGACCGATGCCCGGCCGCCGGTACGGCCCCGGCCGCTCTCCCTCGGTGAGGTGGCGACGATGCTGGTCATCGGGGCTACCGAGCTCCACGACCTGATCCGGGACGAGGCCCCTGGCCAGCGCGCGGATCGGTACCGCGAGGCGGGTGCCCGTCGAGCCCCTCGACGGCGACCTCGCCGGGCTCTCCGAGGCGGTGGCGTCGTGAGGGGGACCAGGGGACCGCTGACTAGCGCTGGCACGGCAACATCGACCTGGGCACCAAGCCGGACGCCGGGCGGGACCGCCGCTATGTCGGCGGTCGCAACCGGTTCGCTCACGTCGGAAACCGATCATCCACGAGGACCTCAAGGGGCAGGTCGATCCGCTGGCGGGAAGGGATCGCACCGACTGGTCAGCAGTCGGCTAAGTCCTTCGAGCGAGATCTTGAGAGCAGGACCAAGAGACCGCCGAGCATCATGGCCAGCAACCCAAGGAGCACCGTCGTTCTTGAGTCTGAGCCAGTAGTAGCCAAGCTGCTCCTTGATGTCTGTGAGCTAGCGGCGAGGCCTGCCGTCGAGTTGACGGCGAGCGCCGCTGAGGTCTCGAAGCCGAGAGTCGCACCGCCGCCACCCGACCCGCCAGTGCCGCCACCACCGGTGCGGACGCCGGCACCGCCGGTCCCACCGCCGGTCCCGGTGCCACCCCCGCCCCCGCCACCCCCGCCACCGCCACTCCCGCCACCGCCAGTCCCGCCACCGCCAGTCCCGCCACCGCCGGTAATGTTGTTGGTCACCGAGACGGTGCAGGTGACCGTGGCGCCACCCCCGTTGCCGGAACCGTTGCATTGATCGACGGTGACGGGCAGAGCCGAGGTCTCGGTGGAGGGGGTCACCGTGCACCGCACCCGCATGTTGGCGCCTCCGCCATTGCCGGAGCTGTTGCACTGGGTGACCGAAGCATTGGTCGTGTTGCCGATCGGGTCGCACATCACGGTCGGCTGGGTCCCTCCGCCCGTGCCCGACCCGTTGCACTGGTCGACGGTGGCCGGTGTGGTCGTCACCGCGCCGGTGATGTTGTTGGTGATGGACACGGTGCAGGTCACGGTCCCGCCACCGCCGCTTCCGGACCCGTCGCACTGGGTGACCGACGTGGTGAGCTGGTCCGACGATGTTCTCGTCGTCGTGCAGTTGGGTGGCGCGTTGGCAGCGCCATGACACTCTTTCACCGTCACGACCGAACTGTTCACCCCGGTGCCAAGGTTGAGGTTGTTGGTCACGGTGACATCACAAGCCACCGCCTGGCCTCCGACGTTATCGGTGCCGTTGCATTGGTTGACTGCCGCGAGCGCGGTAGTGGCAGCAGCGGTCACCAGGGGCGTGGGAGCGTGCCCAGCGACGGCTGAAGCGGAGATGGTCGGCGATGGCGCCGCCGGCGGGGTGGCGAGCAGATTGCTGACCGAGGCGGCGACGACAGGGGCGGAGGGACCCCGGGATGCGTCGGCTTGACTCACGGCGTCCGGAGCTTTGGGCACTGTTGGCGTGGGCGAAGCGGTGGGTTCTGCCGGCGCCGAAGCGTGCTCTGGCGTTGCCTTGATGGTCGTGGGGCTGGTCACGGGGGACTGCGTTGCGGGTGCCGTGATTGGCGCCGTGTTCTTCACGACCGCCGGTGTCGAAGGCGTCTCCGCGACGACATGAGGCGAAGCCGTGGACATCGATGTCGACGTGTGGGCAGGTGGCACTGAGGGCACGCCGGTGGCCGCGCGATGTTGGATCGAGGTCGGTTCGGTCGTGGGCGCCCCTGGCGTGGTTGCCGCAGAGGCGACGTCGGGCAGAGCCACCCATGACACCATCGACAGGACGGTGAGCATCAGCGTGCCGGCCGCAATGGCGCCTCGTCTTGGTCTCGACTGGCGGCGGTGGGCGCTGGCCGATGTCGGGGCAAGCTTGGTTGTCATCAGATGGGTTCCTTCGATGAGCAGGCAGACGGTGGGCGCCTTGACTGGACCACTTAGAGGATTGGGACGACCTCGAACCAACTGGGTAACCCGCACGAACACACGCTTTCGAGGCCGCAGACTGGGGGCGTTGGGCGCAGGACACGCCGGGTGTCACCAAGCCAGCCGTCGAGATCGGCTGGAACGGCGTTGTGATGAAACTCTTCCCGCGGTGAGTGCTCATGCACTCTGCATGGTCAGGGTGTCACTCTGCGCGGGTAATGGCAAGGAAAACTTGGAAGATGGACCCACCGGAGCTATGTGGCGTTGTGGATAAGGGTTTGGAACTCAAACTCGAAGCGCTCATGGAGCAACAACGACGAGCCACGGTCCAGGGGGTGATGAGGACGCCCGGCGCCTGGAAGCCGAGATCGAGGTCCTCCAGGCGGAACTGGTGGCCATGCCCGAGCCGGCCGCAACCCACGTTCCGCCGCCCGGGCCTGGCCCCGAGCTTCACCACGCCGAGGAACTCAGCGTCCACCAGGAGCCCGACAGAAAGTATCAGGGTTCTGGCCTTCCTGCGGTCGCTACCTGATCTGGGCGAGCAGACCCCAGAGGCCGCTAGTCCCGCAGGCGAACGGCGCCACTGCGAAGCCCACCTCGACGCTGGTCACCGACCGGGGCCGAGCCACGAGGGCGAGGCAACCGTGGCGGCGGATACCATGGCCAACAGGCAGATCACGACCGGCACTGCCCGGAGCCGCTCCAGCCTCACGGCCAGCACGAACTCAACGACGGCGAGAGCGGTGAGCACCAGGGCGGTCGCCGGGAGCGACTGCCAGGCGCTGAAGGCGCCCTCCGGCTCCGGGCACGGTGTTACCGGCCGAGCTGTCTTTACATCCCGCGTCATCGCTGCGTGATCACCAGGCGGCACCGGGGTGATGCTGCGGACGGTGCGACCGAACGACCAAAGGTCGGTGCGAAGGCCTCCGGGGCATCCATGACCCCCTGGCGGGCAGACGACGCCCGAGGCCCCGGCCTCGCCTCGGCGACACCACCGCCAAGCTGACCTCGGGAACGTCGGCAGCCACGAAGCCGTAGCCGGACTCGTCGGCGCTGAAAGGTCCAAGCCCACGCGGTGGGGACCGGGCCGGACACGGCATCGACGGCGACCAGGCCGAAGTCGTCCCGACGCGCCCACCCGACCACGTAGCGGGTGGGGGCGGGATCGGTCTCGACCTGGCGCCGGGTGAGCCGCGGCTCGCCGGACCAGGTGACTGCCTCCACCAGCATGTCCGTGGGGAACACGAGGTCGTCACCGTCCGCTGCTCGCAACTCCGCCTCAGCGCCCTCCATCCTGAGCATGGCCTTTGAGGTACCACTCGCTCCAGGCCGAGCCTTCGGCCTTGTCGCCGGCGAGGAGCAGCACGGTCCCGGCCGATCGGGTCGATGGCGAACAGGGTGCTGAGCGCTCCGTCTTTCGAGCAGCGCAGTTCTTTCATGTTGTGTTGGCGGCTGCCTTTGATCGAGTCGAGGACCGCGGCGGCCGAAGGCAGAACCGTCGGCTTCGACGTGTCCTCTTGGGTGCGAATCCCTAGGTCGCGCAGTTGGTTGGGCTGCTTCCCGCACCGGACGTCCAGGATGACTGCTCTCCCTTGAGGCAAGAACACCCCTGGTCAGAAACGACCCTGGCACTTCCAATACAGCCCGTCGATTCCATTCCCACCACTCTGCGAGGCGAGGGTCGGTGGCGGGACGGACTGTCGCCCGCCAGGAGCATTGGACCCCCACAGCTTGGGGCGCAACTCCACAAGCCCGGCGCGCTCCGCCGAGGTCACACCGCCCTTGCGGCCCTCGTCGACATCAGCGAGGTCCATCCAGCGGGCTCTCCGGTGGAACTCCGGTGGATGTGCACGGGGCATGTCACAGCCTCCTTCCCGAGGTGCTTACCACCTCAGTCCAGGTGTCCGCTCCAGGGGGGGCGCTCACCTGGAGGTGAGTTCCGCCACGTGGATGGGATCACCTTTCCGCCAGTGATGGACCACCTGGGGTTCCACCTGCTGCGGTGCCGGGGTCGGTGTCATTTGGTGGTGGCGGACGAGAGGATTTGGCGTTTCGGCGCTGAAACTGAAGTGCCCGCCTGGAATCCTGAGGCTGGTCGTCCAAGGGGGTGGGCGCCGACGGGGCGGCTGCCGGTGCCCACCCCCTCGTCCAGCCGGCTGCTACTTGTTGGCGCCGTTGTCGGCCGCGCCGTTGTCGGGTCCGCTCTGTGAGCCGGACTGGTCGTTGGGACCGGACTGGACGTCGGGGCCGCCGGGGGCGTCAGCGTTAGCGGCGGCCGTCTCGGGTGCGTCGGGGGCTTCGGCGGCGCTGTTGTCCACGCCTCCCTGGTTGGCGCTGGCGTTGGGTGCCGGGGCCGTGACGGCGGGTGCTGGCGCCGGGGTAGGGGTTTGGGC
>JALYZO010000106.1 GCA_030945745.1 Actinomycetota bacterium | reverse complement strand
AGCGCTGGGTGCTGGCCCCGCTTCGCAACCGCAGCTTCTACTCCCGGGCCGAGCTGAACGAGGCCATCGCCTGTCAGGTGGGCAAGCTCAACGCCCGGGCCTTTCGGGGTGAGCCGACGTCGCGGGCTGAGCTGTTCGCCGAGCTGGAGCGCCCGTTCCTGGCGCCCCTGCCGGCCGGGCGCTACGAGTTCGCCCGGTGGCGCAAAGCCAAGGTGCACATCGACTATCACGTCGATGCCGGCGACGGACGCTGCAGTTCTCGATGGCTGCCAAGCCGGGGGCCGGTCTTGGTGAAAGTCTTCCAGCTGGGTCAGGCGTCGTCGAGTGCTTGGTTGAGGCGTTGGAGGATCGTTTCGGCGTAAGTGTCGGCTTGGTCGATGTCGGCTTCGAGCTCGGCGAGGCGTTGTGCGGCTTGGGTGCGTTGGTGGGCGACTCGGTCCCGGTCGGTTTGGTCCCATGGCCTCTGTCGGCGGGGTACGGGCTCCCTGTCTTCCCAGGGGGGAGCAGAGAGTATTGTGGGTGCCGAACACGGGGGAGAAGCTGCCGGTGACCAGGCAGAAGATGGCTTAGCCGACGCCGCTCACCACCAAGCTCGGGAACAACGCAATCGATCTCGACGTCATCGGTGTAGAGCAGCTCGACGCCGAGGAGGGCGCCGCCGAAGGGTGCCCGGAAGATGGAGCCGATGCCCGACGCGATGCCGGCGGACACGCAGATCCGCGAGTCGGCAGGTGTCAGGTTGAGGGTCCGGGCCAGCACCGACCCGAAGCCGGAGGAGATCTGGGCGGTCGGCCCCTCCCGGCCACCGGAGCTACCGGAGCTAATGGTCAGCGCGCTGGCGACCAGCTTCACGAGGATCACCCGTGGGCGCACCCCATTGGGTTTGGAGTGGACCGCCTTGATGGCCGCGTCGGTCCCGTGTCCCTCCGCCTCAGGTGCGAGGCCGAAGACCAGCAGGCCGGCGAGGAGCCCACCGCCGACAACGACAGGCGGGATGGCCGAGGGGCGGGAGAAGCCGCTGGCCACGTGGTAACCGCCCTCGCCGACCGTCGACGCCGGCGTGTAGCCGCCGACATCGGTGAGCAGCAGGTGGGTGGCGAGCCGCAGGCGTCATAGAAGACGACGGCGCCCAGGCCGGCGATAACACCGATCGCCGTGCCGAGGATCAGCCACTTGGTGATGTACGGCGCAGAGCGGACCCCCGACAGGGCTCGACCGGTCAAGCGTCGCCCGCTCAGCGTCGCCGGCTGCAAGGGCCTCATCGGCCCCACCCCAGCGCCCAGTCCTGCTGGGGCGCCTCGCCGGCCGCCTCGGCGAAGGTCCGCAACGTGGCGGTGAGCGCCTTGCGGCCCCGGGTTGGCATCTGCTCCAGGATGCGAGCGATGTCCTGCCTCCGATGTTCGGTCACCCGATCGACCACCTCGTGGCCCACCTCGGTCAGCTGCACGTTGACGATCCGTCGATCGTCCCGGGACCGGGTGCGTCGCACGAGGCGCTTGCGGACGAGTCGCTCGATCATCCGGCTGCCGGTGCCGGGGGTGACGTCGAGGGCGACGGCCAGGTCCGCGGCCCGCTGTGGGCCACGGGTGCGCAGCACCACCAGGGCCCGGTACTGGGCCAGGGTGACGTCATCGTCGAGGTCGGCCAGGCTACGGGCGGCGACGGCGACAAGCGCTCGGCTGGCGGCGATGAAGGCGTCGACCAGCTCTCGGTCCTCGGGCTCGGAATGACCGAGCCGTTCCGGTGTCGCCTGCGAAGAATTCACACCATCATGATTGCACACTGCACCCAGTTGGGTAGGGTGCCTTGTGGGCCAAGTGCTTTATGCCGCTTATCGGCGGGAGTGAGAGGAGACACAGATGGCGATGACAACAACCACCAGGCAGTCGGAACACACTGCAGGGGTGAGCGAGGCATCTGTCCTCCGGAAGCGAGACCTTCAGCGCATCGTGGTCGGCGTCGACGACACCCCATCGGCTTCCAGGGTGTTGGAGTGGGCGGCGTCCCGCCTCGAACCGGGCGGCAGGGTCATCGCCGTCCACTCCGTGTCGACCGTCGAGGAACTGCTCATGGACTCCACCCCCTTCCGGGAGCCGAGGTGGCGCGACACTTGCGCGAAAGGATCTCCTCGGACTGGTGCTCCTACCTCCGTGACCGGGGAGTGCCCTTCGATGTCCACGTCGTCGAGCGGAGCGTCGCCTCGGTTATCTTGTCGGTGGCCAGCAAGGAGCAGGCGGACCTCATCGTCGGCTCCCGTCGCCACCCTGACAGGGTGCTACACCATCAGGCTACGTTGGCGACCCACCTCGACCACCGGGCCAGCGTGCCCGTGCTGTGCGTACCGTCCTCCTGGCGAGCTGCCTCGTGACGGAGGCGGTCAGTCGGCGGTGTGGTCGGAAGGCCGAGGGTGAGCGCACGCCCTTCCTACCATGGGCTGCTGTTGCGGTGCCGGGTTTCACGACTCCGGGATCCTGTGGCGCTCGACGCCGACCTCTTTCCGAAAGCTCCTGCCTGGAGGCTGTTCGTGCGGCCGAACCCTTTCCCAATGTTGACGAGTTGATTGGATCTTCATGAACCAGACGGTTGCGGATTTTGTGTTGGCGCGCTTGCGGGAATGGGGCGTTGAGCGGGTGTTTGGTTTTCCCGGTGACGGGATCAACGGCCTTCTCGCCGCGTGGGGCCGAGCGGACAACGAACCGAAGTTCATTCAGGCCCGTCATGAGGAGATGGCGGCGTTCGAGGCGGTTGGCTACGCCAAGTTCTCCGGCAACTTCGCGGTGTGCGCGGCGACGTCGGGTCCTGGTGCGGTGCACTTGTTGAACGGCCTGTATGACGCCAAGTTGGATCATGTGCCGGTGGTGGCGATTGTTGGGCAGACAAACCGGTCGGCTATGGGCGGCTCCTATCAGCAGGAGATCGACCTGGTTTCGTTGTTCAAGGACTGTTGCGGCCAGTTCGTGGAGATGGGCACGGTGCCCGAGCAGTTCCCGAACCTGATCGATCGGGCGATCCGCACGGCGATGGCGACGCACTCTCCGACATGTGTGATCATCCCTTCTGACGTCCAGGAGCTGCCGTATGAGCCGCCGGGACATGCGTTCAAGATGGTGCCTTCCAGTGTGGGTACCGATTGGGCCACCCCAGTGGCGGCGGACGGGGCGCTCGGGCGGGCCGCTGACATCCTCAACGCTGGGGAGCGGGTGGCGATCCTGGTCGGCCAGGGCGCCCGGGGCGCCCGGGGCGAAGTGATGGCGGTCGCCGATCGCCTGGGGGCTGGGGTGGCCAAGGCGCTGCTCGGCAAGGACGTGCTCGGCGACGACCTGGCCTATGTGACCGGGTCGATCGGCTTGTTGGGCACCCGGCCGAGCTACGAGATGATGATGGGCTGCGACACCCTGCTGACGGTCGGATCGAACTTTCCCTACACCCAGTTCATGCCCGAGCTCGACCAGGCCCGGGCCATCCAGATCGACTGGGACGGCTCGTTCATCGGGATGCGCTACCCCTACGAGCTCAACATCGTCGCCGACGCCAAGTCGGCGCTGCAGGCGCTGCTGCCTCTGCTGAAGAACAAGACGGACCGCACGTGGCGTGCGGCGATCGAGGAGAACGTGGCTGGCTGGTGGGAGACGATGCAACGCCAGGCGATGACCGACAGTGACCTGCCCGGCGTGGTCAACCCGCAACGGCTGGTGTGGGAACTGAGCGAGCAGCTACCCGACGATGCGATCGTCGCCGCCGACTCGGGGTCTTCGGCGAACTGGTACGCCCGCCACCTCCGCTTCAGGGGCGATGTGCGGGGTTCCCTGTCGGGCACGTTGGCGACGATGGGTCCCGGTGTCCCGTATGTGATCGGGGCGAAGTTCGCCCACCCGGACCGCCCAGCGATCGCGTTGGTCGGCGACGGGGCCATGCAGATGAACGGGATGGCAGAGTTGTTGACCGTCGGCCGCTACTGGCAGGAGTGGTCCGATCCGCGTCTGGTCGTGGCCGTGTTGCACAACAACGATCTGAACCAGGTGACCTGGGAGATGCGGGCCATGGAGGGGGCACCGAAGTTCGCCGAGTCCCAGTCCCTGCCGGATTATTCCTACGCCGAGTTCGCCCGTACCGTCGGCCTGGACGCCATCGAGGTGGCCGAGGCTGATCAGATCGCCCCGGCGTGGCGCCGGGCGCTGTCCGCGGACCGGCCCACCGTGCTGGATGTCCACACCGACCCCAACACGCCGCCGATCCCCCCTCACGCCACCTTTGAGCAGATGAAGTCGTCCGCCCGGGCGATGCTCGCCGGGGACGAGGACGCCCGAGACGTGATCAAGACCGGGATCAAACAGAAGGCCCAAGAGTTCCTTCCCGGCACGAAGGACCGTTGAGATGGGCATATCGCGACGCCGTTGCCAAGCCCTGGTCTACACCGGCGCCTCGGGGGTGACGGCCCGGGCACTGCGAGATGTCCGGTCCGGCCGCTTCGAGCGCAGCCTGGCCGCGCTCACCGCCGCCGGTGCTGTGGTGACGACCGGGGAGATCTTCACCGAGCATGACAGTGCCAGCTTCGGCAACAAGATGATGTGGTGGCCGATCTTCATCGTGCCCACCCTGGTCCCGGCTGGGATCGCTGCCGTGTTCAGCCGCCGAGCGGCGAAGACGGTTCTGCCGGTGGCGTCGGTCGTGGTCATCTCGAACGGTGTGCAGGGCACCTTCCTGCACCTTCGGGGCATCAGTCGTAAGCCTGGCGGGTTCAAGAATCTCCGCTACAACCTGGAGACGGGGCCCCCGGCGTTCGCTCCTGCCCTGGCCAGCCTGGTCGGCGGCATGGGTCTGCTCGCCGCGGTGCTCCGCCGGGAAGGCGAAGGCCGCTGATGCCGTTCCGTGTCCCCAGCGGTCACGCGGTCACCCCGGGAGGCCAGGGCCGGTTCCCCGGCTTCGACGTCCTCGACGAGGTCGACCGGTGGGACGACGTGACCGCCGGGGTCGTCCTGGCCCGCCTCGACCCCCAACCGGACTACTCGTTCTTCACCCCGGCCGAACAAGCCACCGCGGATGCTCTGTTCGACCGGCTCTTGGCCCAGGACCGAGCGCCGAAGGTGCCGGTGCTACTCCTCGTCGACCGCCGTTTGGCGCTCGACCAGACCGACGGCTGGCACTACGAGGACCTGCCCGAGGACACCACCGCTTGGCGCCAGTCGCTGGCCGCCCTCGACGACGACGCCCGCTCCGGGCACAACCAGCCGTTCCACCACCTCGGGCACCCCGCTCAGGGCAGCTTGGTGCAGGCCGTCCACGACGTCGAGCGCTGGCACGGCTGGCCGAGCTCGCAGATCTGGAGTCTGTGGACCCGTTACGCCTGCACGGCGTTCTACTCGCACCCGTGGGCGTGGAACGAGATCGGTTTCGGCGGCCCGGCTTACCCCCGAGGCTACAAGGCCCTCGGCGTCGACAAGCGGGAAGGCTGGGAGGTCGCCGACCATCACAGTGTCGACCCGATCCGGTTCTCGGAGCGGGTGGACCGGGCCCGAGCCGCCCACGCCGAGATCGCGGCGTCGAGCCGAGCGGAGGTGACCGGTGACCCGGTTCAGTGACAGGAGCATCCGGGCCCGCAACGAGTCGGCCTGGCTGCTCCCCGACGGCGACGAGCGCACCGATCACCGTCTCCGTGATGACATGGCCCGGTTCGCCGACAGCGACGAGGTCGACGTGGTCGTGGTCGGCTGTGGGGCGGGCGGGGCGACGTTGACGCAGCGGATGGCCCGGGCGGGCTGGAAGGTCGTGGCGTTGGACGCCGGGCCGTTTTGGGATCCCGACGCCGACTGGGTCAGTGACGAGGCCGCGTCTCACCGGCTGTATTGGACCGAACCGCGGGTGATCACCGGCGCTGACCCGGTGCCGCTCGGTTCGAACAACTCCGGGCGTGGTGTCGGCGGGTCGATGGTCCACTACGCCGGCTACACACCCCGGCTGCACCCGTCGGACTTCCAGACCCGAACCTTGGACGGTGTGGGCGCCGACTGGCCCATCGGCTACCAGGACCTCAAGGGGTACTACGAAGCGATCGAAGAGGAGCTGCCGGTCTCGGGGGAGAACTGGCCGTGGGGGGACCCCCACAAGTACCGCTACAGCCCGCAGCCGGTTGGCGGCAACGGTGAGATCTTCCTACGCGGGGCCCGTGCCCTCGGCGTCGAGGCTCGGGTCGGGCCGGTGGCCATCGCCAACGGGCGGTTCGGGAACCGGCCCCATTGCATCTACCGGGGCTTCTGCCTGCAGGGTTGCAAGGTCAACGCCAAGGCGTCTCCGCTTATTACCCACATTCCCGACGCCATGGCGCATGGCGCCGAGATCCGCCCGAACTGCATGGTGTCCAAGATCGAGGTCGGCGACGATGGCCTGGCCACCGGGGTTGCGTATTTCGCCGGCGGTGTCGAGCATTTCCAGCGGGCCCGGATGGTGGCGGTGGCCGGCTACTCGATCGAGACACCCCGGCTGCTTCTCCTGTCTGCCAGCTCCCGGTTCCCTGACGGGCTGGGCAACGACCACGGCCAGGTCGGCCACTACCTCATCGTCCAAGGAGCCCCGCAGACCGCGGGCCGGTTCGCAGAAGAGGTCCGCATGTACAAGGCGCCGCCGCCGGAGGTGAGCTCGGAGCAGTTCTACGAGACGGACCCCGCCAAGCCGTACAAGCGCGGCTTCTCCCTGCAGAACGTGTCGCCTCTGCCGATCACCTGGGCCGAGCACGTCGGCGCGCAGGGCCACTGGGGCGAGGTGCTGCGCGAGTACATGCGTGATTACGTCCACTGGTCCACCATCGGCGCCCTGTGCGAGTTCCTGCCCCACTACGACAACACTGTCACCCTGGCCGATGAGACCGACCGCCACGGCCTGCCGGTCGCCCGCTTCTCCTACAGCCAGTCCGACAACGACACCGCCCTCACCCAGGCCGCCCAAACCGTCATGGAGGACATGTTGCGCGCCGCGGGCGCCGAGGAGGTCATGACGATCCAACGCTACGCCCACCTCGTCGGCGGGGCCCGGATGGCAACCAACGAGAACGACGGCGTGGTCGACGGTCACGGGCGCAGCTTCGCTGTACCCAACCTGTATGTCAGCGACGGCAGCATCTTGCCGACCCAGGGTTCGGCTAACCCGGCGCTCACCATCATGGCCCTCGCCGCTCGGTGCGCCGGCCACCTCGTCGCCGGCGCCCGCCGAGGCCTACGAGCCCGGTCCGGGAGCCGGCAATGACCGTCACCGGTCTCACCGTGAGCGCCTACACCATCCCGACCGACCAACCCGAGGCCGACGGCACCCTGGCGTGGGACCAGACCAGCCTCGTGCTGGTCAAGGCGTCCGACGTGACCTGCGAAGGCGTCGGCTGGACCTACGCCGATCCCGGCGCCGTGGCCGTCATCAACGAACACTTGGCCCCCGTCGCGGTAGGCCGGGACCCGGCCGACGTGCCGGCCGTCGCCGAGGAGATGGCCCGAGCCGTGCGCAACATCGGCCGACCGGGCCTCGCTGCGTGCGCCATATCCGCCGTGGACATCGCCTTGTGGGACCTCAAGGCCCGCCGGGCAGGCTTGTCGCTCACCGACCTGCTCGGCCGGGCCCGTGCCTCGGTGCCGATCTACGGCAGCGGCGGGTTCACCACCTACGACGACACGACCACCTGCGCCCAGTTGACCACCTGGGTGCAGGACTGGGGCATCCCACGCGTGAAGATCAAGATCGGCCAGGGATGGGGAAGCGACCCGGCACGCGACCTCGCCCGGGTGGCGCTGGCCCGCAAGACCATCGGCCCCGATGTCGAGCTGTATGTCGACGCCAACGGCGGCTACGACACCAAGCAGGCCGTCCGCGTCGGCCGGGCCATGGCCGCCGAGCACCACGTCACCTGGTTCGAGGAACCGGTGTCCTCCGACGACCTGGCCGGTCTGGCCCGGGTCCGGGCCGGTTTCGACGGCGACGTCACGGCCGGCGAATACGGCTACACCCCCGGCTACTTCGCCCGCATGCTCGCCTCGGGTGCGGTCGACTGCCTCCAAGCCGACGTCACCCGCTGCGGCGGCTACACCGTCTGGTTGAAGGTGGCCGCCCTCGCCGAAGCCCACCACCTGCAGATCTCAGGACATTGCGCCCCGAACCTGCACGCCCCGGTCGCCGCCGCCGTGGCCAACCTTCGCCACGTCGAATACTTCCATGACCACCACCGCATCGAGACGATGCTCTTCGACGGGACCCTGAGTCCCGACGGGGGAGCGATGATCCCCGACCGCCACCAGCCCGGCCATGGCCTCCGCTTCCGCGAAGACGTGGCATCGCTCTACCGGGTCGCGTGATGGGACCCGCAGAAAACGAGCGGGCGGAACGGCGCCAACGGGTGGAGACCATGTCGAGGATCACCATCCGGCCCATCGGCAGCCCATTGCCGCTCGGCTTCGCCGCCCTCGGCGCCGCGTCGGTGGTCCTCTCCGGTGTGCAACTGGGATGGGTGCCCATAGAAGAAAGCCACCAGGCCGCCGTGGCGGTGATCGCCTTCGCCGTCCCGCTGCAACTGCTTGCGTCGGTGTTCGGGTTCCTCGCCCGCGACTCGGTCGGGGGGACCGGCATGGGACTGGTGGCCGGCAGCTGGCTGGTCACCGGCCTGTTGACCCTGCTCAGCCCGACCGGTGGGCGCAGCCCCACCCTCGGCCTGCTGCTGTTCTTCGCCGCCGCCGCCCTGATGGTCCCCACCTGCGCCGCCGCCCTCGGCAAGGTCGTCGCCGCCATCGTCATGTTCGGCACCTCCGGACGGTTTGCGCTCACCGGCATCTACGAGTTCCGCGGCGGCAGAGGCTGGGAACACCTCTCGGGGTGGTGGGGAGTCGGCCTGTGCGTCGTCGCCCTCTACGCGGCGCTGGCCTTCGAGTTGGAAGACACACGGCGCCGGACGATCCTGCCGGTCCTGCGCCACGGTGTCGGCCGCCGGGCCGTGCAGGGCGGTATCGGAAGCGAACTCGACCGGGTCGAGCTCGAAGCCGGCGTCAGGGAACAACTGTGACAGCCCGACGACCAACCGTGACCGACGAGTACACGCCGCACGTCCTGGGCTCCTACGGCTTCATCGGCGACGGCGAACGGGGGGCGCTCATCGGCCCCGCCGGCGACATCGCCTGGATGTGCGCCCCCCGATGGGACTCAGACGCCGTGTTCGCCTCCCTCATCGGCGGTGACAGCGTCTACGCCGTCACCCCCACCGAACGGTTCACCTGGGGCGGCCACTACGAACCGGCCAGCCTCATCTGGCACAGCCGGTGGGTCACCGCGCACGGGATCATCGAGTGTCGAGAAGCCCTGGCCTACCCGGCCGAGACGAACCGGGTCGTCGTCCTGCGTCGCATCATGGCCCTCGACCAGCCCCAGACCGTCGAGATCCGCCTAGCGCCACGGGGCGGCTTTGGGCGCGACCCGCTCCGCGATGTCCACGATCACCATCACCTCTGGACCGGACGCGTCGGTCAGCTGTGGATGCGCTGGCAGGGGCCGGAGTCGGTACAGGTGACCCGGGCCAGCGGCGGCGGACAGGAATTGCGAAGCCGGGTGACGGTTCGACCGGCCGAACCGGTCGACTTGGTCCTCGAGCTGTCCGAACAGACCCTGGAGGACCCGGTGCCCGACGCGGCGCTCGCATGGCGGGTCACCGAGACAGCGTGGAAGGACGGGGCACCGTCGCTCGGACACACCCTCGACCGTCAAGGTGCCGACCTCGCCTACGCCGTCATGCGCGGCCTGACCAGCAAAACGGGCGGCATGGTTGCCGCCGCCACCACATCGCTGCCGGAGCGGGCCGAGCAGGGCCGCAACTACGACTACCGCTACGTGTGGATCCGAGACCAGGCGTTCGCCGGCCAGGCCGTCGCCGCCGCCGGCGGCCACGGGCTCCTCGACAACGCCGTCAGCTTCATCACCGCCCGCCTCCTCGACGACGGGCCTAACCTCACCCCCGCCTACCGGGTCGACGGCACGGCCATCCCCGACCAGCGGGACCTGGGCCTGCCCGGCTACCCCGGCGGCTTCGATCTGCTCGGCAACCACGTCAACGAACAGTTCCAACTCGACGCCTTCGGCGAGGCGTTGCTGCTCTTCGCCGCCGCCGCCGACCTCGACAGGCTCGACGACGACGGCCACCGAGCCGCCCACCTGGCCGCGGGGGCGATCGAACAGCGCCGCGGCGACCCCGAGGCCGGGATCTGGGAGATCGACAACCGGATCTGGACCCACAGCCAACTGATCTGCGTGGCCGGTCTTCGCCAAGGCGCACGCAGCGCCCTTTCTCGTTCCCCTGAGACCTCCAGCTGGTCACTTCTGGCCGAGCGCATCCTGGCCGACACGGCCGCCACCTCGCTGCACCCCGACGGGCACTGGCAGCGCTCCCCACACGACCCGCACCTCGACGGGTCCCTCCTGCTCCCGGCGTTACGGGGGGCGCTGCCCGCAGACGACCCCCGCAGTGAGGCCACCCTCCACGCATACTTGGACCAGCTGACCGACCAAGGCTATGCGTACCGGTTCCGCCACGGCGAGCTGCCCCTTGGCGACGCCGAAGGGTCCTTCGTGCTCTGCGGTTTCGTGACCGCCATGTCCCTCCACCACCAAGGCCACCGGCTCGAAGCCGCCCGATGGTTCGAGCGGACTGCCCGCTGCGTCGGACCGAGCGCCATCCACGGCGAGGAATGGGACGTCGCCGAGCACCAGCTCAGAGGCAATCTGCCCCAAGCGTTCGTGCACGCCCTCCACCTCGAAGCCGCCGCCCGCCTGGCCGGACCGCCGGGGCCGTGACCGTACCCGCCATCCAGCCGCCCGGTCATGGCGACGTTAGGAGCTTGCGCCGTGTCGGCGCAGCCCGGTCGCTGCGAACGCCGACGCCACCACCGCGTCGGCCAAGGCCGGTCGCCTCCACCGGCGGTCTGCAACGCCGAAGCCGACGGCGGTTACGGCGTGGAGCAGATCGACCGCCCCGCCCGCCCGCCGGACACCCGGCCCGTGGCGGGCCTCGAGACCCGCCTCGGCCAGGTGGCGGGCGCCGAGCACCCGCACCACCCGTCGCGAGGCCCGCTCGTCGGTTCCCCCCGCAGCCCGGACCGCGAGCCCGGGAGCGCCCAACAACAGCAGACCCCAACCGGTACGAACCACCAACGCCGCCCTATCCGCTCCTGTGCTTTGCGCTTTCATGACCCCTCTCTACCCCACAACACGTCGGCGAGCGAACGGCCGGCAGTCCACCAACGAAGCTGAGGAGCACACAATGAATCACCAAGGAGTCGCCGTCGTCACCGGCGCATCAGCGGGAGTCGGGCGGGCCACCGCGGTCGCCTTCGCCAAGCACGGCTACGACGTGGCGCTGCTCGCCCGGGGCGAAGCCGGGCTCCGGGCGACCGCCGAGCAGATCGAAGCTCTCGGTCAACGAGCGCTGTGCCTGCCCACCGACGTGTCTGACTACGACCAAGTCGATAGCGCCGCAACCCGGGCCGAACGCGAGCTCGGCCCCCTCGACATCTGGGTCAACGATGCCATGACGACCGTCTTCGCCCCCATCTGGGACACCGACCCCGCCGACTTCCACCGGGCCATCGAAGTCACCTTCCTCGGCCAGGTGTGGGGCACCAAGGCGGCCCTGGAGAGGATGCGGCCGAGAGACCGCGGAAGCATCGTCAACGTCGGCTCCGCCCTTGCGTTCATCGGCATCCCCCTGCAATCCACTTACTGCTCATCCAAGTTCGCCTGTCGAGGTTTCTTCGAGTCCGTGCGCGCCGAGCTCATCCACGACGGCAGCCACATCCGCCTCAGCATGGTCCACCTTCCGGCGGTCAACACCCCCCAGTTCGACTGGTGCCAGACGTCCATGGACCACCACCCCCAACCCGTTCCACCGATCTACCAGCCGGAGATCCCGGCGAAGTTCATCGTCCGAGCCGCCCTCGACGGGCGGCGCGCCAAGATCATCGGATCGTGGAACAAGATGCTCGTCGCCGCCGGGTCGATCCTGCCCGGGCTCGGCAACCAGTACGCCGCCATCGGCGCCTGGGACACTCAACTCACCGACCAAAAGATCGACCCGGCCAGACCCGACAACCTCCGCCAACCAGCCGACCACGATCACGACCACGGCGCCCACGGCATCTTCGACGACAAGGCCGGCGGCCTCCTGGACCCGGACTTCCTCAAGACCCTGCCCACCACCGCCAAGACGTTCGCCGCCGCCACCAAGAACACCGTCGCCGACCGGGCCCGCCGCTTCCGTCAATGACCGCCCCGCCCGAACCCCGAACGCCGCCCCACACCCCCGATCCGTTCGACGAGAAAGAGAGCACAACACCATGAGACATGCCGGCCAACACGGGTCATCGACCGACGGCGACGCCCTCGACCTGTGGGAAACCCAGGACAAGGTTTTGCTTGAACTGTTCGAGGAGTGGGACTCCAACAGCGACGGCCAATGGGACCACGGCACCACCGGCAAACTGATCCTCGAACACGCCGCCGTGCGAGAAGGCGCGCTCGACGACGTCGCCGCCGCGCTGCGCAAACTCGGCGAGCACAGCACCGCCACCGCACTCTTGGACAGCAGCGCGGAACGTCGCCAGACCCTCGACCGGCTCGACAAGCAGACCTTCGGACGCGAACCCGCCGCCATCAACTACAACGCCGAGTTCGTCGAGGCGGCCGACAACCTCCGGGACCGCCTCCGCAACGAAATCCACGCCGAGCTCAACGACACCATCCCGCACCTCCGAGACACCGTCTTCGCCGACGACGCCGAAGACGACCTCCACAGCGCCCGGTTCGTACGCAAACACGCGCCTACCCACCCGAACCCCAACCGGCACCGGTACGGCGAAAACCGCTTCATCAAGCGGATCCACACGGTCTACGACCGCATCCGCGGCTTCCCGTGGCCCGAGAGCAAACCGTTCATGGACCAACAGCTCGCCGAGAAATACCACCAAGAATGATCGCTCCCGACGGCGGAGAACGCACTGTCAGCTCGGCAACGCTTTCCCACCCAGCGGCAGCAACGGCCCAGGCTGCCATGCAACGGGGTGCCTCGTCACACAGCAACGTCCGATCGCTGGGCGGTCTTCGTGGCGATAACGGACGCGCCCATGACCAGATGCGTCGAGGGGGAATGCAGATGAGTAGATCCGGAAACATCGTGGAGGACCTGCGGTACACCCTCTACCAAGACGAAGGTCTCGCAGGCCGGATCGAGACCTCCTTGGTCGAGGCGGGTCGGCTCGCGGAAGCGGAGCTTCGCTCTGAGTTGTTCGACGTGCTGGACTGGCCGCAGAACCTCGCCCAATACGAGGCATACCTGGAGGACTTCATCAGGTGGGTTCCCCGGCAGTCTGATGCTGCGGCCTGGAAGAACCAGGCGCCGCGGGACCGCTACGCCAAAGAGGTCAGCGACCGCCTCGCGCACTTCTTCTTCCTCATCGACCAGAACACTGGTGAGAACCGACGCGCGGTCCAAAGCTCCGGTCGCTTCCAGGACTGGCTCACCGAGTTCGCCCGGCAATGGGGCAGCTTCTTGGACACCACTGAATCCTTCAGCCAAGACATCCTGCGGTCGTTCCTTGACGACGCCCCGGAGTACACCATCGGCGCGTCGACGGGCGACCGAACATGCCGAGCGGATGGTTGACGTTCAACCAGTTCTTCGCTCGCGAGCTCAACACCGGCCTACGCCCAGTGTCAGATCCGACAAGCAACTTCACGGTCACTTCTCCAGCCGACTGCAGCTTCCAGCACCTTTACGACATCGACGCCGAGTCGGACATCCCGGCCACGACGATAAAGAGCACGCACCGCTACGGCAACATCAAACAGCTCATCGAAGGCAGCCGACACGCGGAGCACTTCGCTGGCGGCACCTTCTGTCATTACATGCTGCCACCCTCCGCATACCACCGCTTCCACCTGCCGGTCTCCGGCCTCGTCGACGAGGCCTTCGTGATCAGCGGAAAGGTCTTCATGCAGGTCGATCTCCACGACCACGAGCTGAGATCCAAAGGCAGTGCCACGACCGGGTACGAGTTCTCCCAAACGCGGGGCGTGCTCACCATCGACACCACCGGCTCCCGGGAGGGCGACATCGGCATCGTCGGCGTGGTCCCTGTAGGCATGTCCCACGTCGCATCGGTGATCCTCACCGCCGTCGAAGGGACGCAGGTGGCGAAAGGTGACGAGTTCGGTTACTTCCAATTCGGCGGTTCCGACATCATCTTGCTGTTCCAAGCCGGGGTCGATCCCCGTGTCGACACCAGCGAAACCCTACGCCACTTCGGGTCGCCGGCCGTGCGATGCAAACCGCGGCCAACGTGAACGGCCCGTTGAGTCCCGGGCCGATCACTCACGCCGCCAAATCGACAGCTCGGAGTGGCGAGCCCGGCCCTCCGCGCCCGCCGGCAGTCGTCGGACGACGCACGTGCCCGTCATGAGATTCCTCGATCCCGTTCTCCACGACCTCACGCCCAGACACGTCGAGGTGTACTGGCGATATCAGGTGGTCCGCACCGCCGTGGACTTCGGTGCAGCAGCGTGTTTCGTGGTCGGTAGCGCCTTCTTCTTCTTTACCTCGACGACCAGAGCGGCCGATTGGCTCTTCCTCGCAGGGTCACTGCTGTTCGCTTTGAAGCCGACGATCGAAATGGTGCGCTTTGCTCACCTACGAAGGTTGCCCGGCCAAGCCAACAGCCGCTTGTAACGCAACCAGACCGCCTTCGACTGGGCGTGTCGGAGAACGTTCGACCGTGCCCGACCGGTCGGTCCGGTACCTGTCGTTGCCGGCTGTCTGCGGGGACGCTGTGGTGGCGACCGTCGGTCAGGGCCCCCTACTCCTGAGCGTGTCCCTAGCGGGACTTTCCGGGCTAGCACTCTGAGAGGCATGCACGGGGATCAGGGATGGCTGTGCGAGCTGACCACCTCCAGTGACAGCAACGACGTCGATCTACCTTGGGCGGGTGAACAGCCAGTGCCCTCCCCGGCAACGACCGTCACGTTCTGTCCGCCACGTCAGCCCGATCAGGCCGATCCTGGTGACGGTCCGACGGCGTCGTTCGGCGATCCCCTTGTGCGACTGGGGGACGGTCGAGTCGGGACCGATGATGAGCACCCATTCGGTTTCGTCGTCGGTGGGCAGTTCGGAGACGTGCAGGCGGTGGGCGATGGCATGGCGCACGATGACGCCTACGACGAAGGAACCCATAGAGGTCAGGTCTGCGGTCCGAGGGGAGGGAGGGTTGGCCCGGG
>JALYZO010000104.1 GCA_030945745.1 Actinomycetota bacterium | reverse complement strand
GCTTGTCCTTGCTGCTGGCCGCCTGCGGCGGCAGCGCGTCGAAGACAGCAACTACTTCGCCCACGTCGGCCGTGCCGGCTTCGACCACGCCGGCGGCGCCGACGGCTCGCACTTTGACCGTGTTCCTGGCCGGGTCGCTGAACGACTCGTTCACCGAGCTCGGCAAACGGTTCGAAACCGACAACCCGGGTGTCACCGTCAAGTTCAACTCCACCGCGGCATCCGCAGACCTCGCCTCCCAGATCGTCGCCGGTACCCCCGCCGACGTGTTCGCCTCGGCGGGCGACGCCGGCATGAAGACCCTCACCGACGCCATGAAGGCCGATGGGTCGCCGGTTATCTTCGCCACGAACGTGCTGGAGATCGCCACCGCGCCGGGGAACCCGAAGGGCATTGGCTCTCTCGCCGATCTGGCCAAGCCCGGCGTCAAGGTCGCGGTGTGCGAGCCGAAGGCGGCGTGCGGTGTGGCCGCTGTCCAAGTGGAGCAGGCCGGCGGCCTGACTCTGACATCTGCGAGTGAAGAGGCGTCCCTCAAGGCTGTGATCAGCAAGGTGACCACCGGTGGTGCCGACGCCGGCCTCGTCTATATCACCGATGTCGTCGCCGCAAAAGCCACGGTGCAGGGCGTGATGTTCCCCGAGTCTTCCAAGGCCGTCACGAACTACCCGATCGCGGTGGTCAAAGGCGCAGCGCAGGCCGACCTCGCCAAGAAGTTCGTTCAGCTCGTGACCGGGTCGACAGGCCAGACGACGCTGAAGACCGCCGGATTCGGTACCAAGTAGCCAGCCACCAACAAACACAAAGGAGACAAATGATGAAGAGAGTGGGCATCCTCCAGAGGAAGACGGCCTCGGCCGTCGCTGCTGCGATCTTGGCGGTGACGGCAACCGGGGTGGCGGTCGTCAGCGCAACCCCGAGCGGGAAATTCGCGGGCGTCGTGCAAGCCCGGGGCGCAGTGTCGAAGGCGACGACCATCGCCACCGAGGCGATCCAGCTCCGAACCGACGAGCCTTTCGAGATCGTCACCCAGACCGTCACGATCCAGCCCGGAGGCACGTCAGGCTGGCACAGCCACCCTGGCCCGGTCTTCGTCGCCGTCAAGAGCGGCACCGTGACCGTGTATGACGACACGTGCGCGCCTCACCAGTACGCGGCCGGACAGGGTTTCGTCGAGGGACCGACACCGGCAGTGGTGCGCAACGAGGGGACTGTGGACGCGGTGAACATCGCCACCCTGCTCGTGCCGACGGGGTCCTCCGCCCGCGTCGACTCCCCATCCCTCTGTGCAGGCATCGATCCAGGCCCTTCCACCACCTCGACGACGCAGCCGTCAGCGACCACAATCCCGCCGGGCGGCGATCAGGTCTGCGCTGCCCTGGGGTCGGTTCTCGCGCAGAGCACGGACCCCATTGTGAGGCAGCAGTTGCAGTTGCAGCTCGCCTCCAGGGGATGTCAATGACCTCGTAGAGTCGTCTTGTGATCCTCCCTCCCGACGTCGGCCGGCATGCCCGCAAGACTCGCGCCGGTCGGCGTCGGCATCGCTCCTTGAGTGAGGTGTCAGAAGGATTGGTCTCTCGCCAGGAAGCGAACGCGCTAGTGTCATGTGCACAAAGTCTTTTGACTTTGTGAGTTAGTTGCACATACTGATCTATGGCATTGAATGTCCTGGTGGAGGTGGCTCCGTCGAACAAGGCGGAACTCGAATCGTGGTTGCGGACTCCGACGATTCCGGCAGGCCTGGTGCAGCGGGCGCGCATCGTGCTGTTGGCCGCCGACGGGCATGGGACCGGGGAGATCGTCACCCGCACCGGAGCCTCGAAGCCGACAGTGATCCAGTGGAAGCGGCGTTATGCCGAAGGTGGTCTCGCCGCCTTGGACGACCGGCCCCGGTCGGGCCGGCCCAAGCAGCTCGACGACGTCGCCATCGTGCTGGCCACCCTGGAGGCCCCACCGGAGCGCCTGGGGGTGACGCACTGGTCGAGCCGGTTGTTGGCCCGGGAGTTGGGCATCTCGAACGTGGACGTGGCGAAGGTGTGGCGGAAGTGGGGCCTGCAGCCGTGGCGGAGTGAGACGTTCAAGTTCTCGACGGATCTCGCCGATGCGAGCGTCGACGGCGGCACAGGGAAGCCCGACGACGAAAACGGCCTCGATACCAGCCGTCTACTCGGCGAGAAGCGTCCGGAGGAGTAGGCGCTCGTCGGAGTTCAGTCCGGCGACTGACGGGCGGGGCGGCATCAGAATAGTGCCGGTGGCGCGGAGCGAGCCCACTGCCGCGTCGACTGGCGGACGGCACCGCTCCGGGCCCCTGCTGCGTTGGCTGGGGGCCAACCACGCCAGCGTTGGGCCGCGTCATGGCCACCCGCCAGGAGGTTCACTCGACGGGCCGGATCTTGTGACTCAACGGGACTGGCTGATGGCGACGACAACGCCGCCACCCGGCCAAGTATCGGCGGGGGCTGTCACGTCGGGACGGCTTCTGGCCGGCGTCGCCCAGAGTGATGATGCTCTCGGGCAACGGCTCTCCGTGGAGTCACCGCTGGATCTGACGTGGAGCGCAGCCGGGGAACTATCGGGCGACGGTTGTCGTCGTCACCTGGCTGGAGGTCGAGCCAGGCTGGCGCCCTCCGGTCCCATTGCCGCCCCCGGCTCCCGTCCGCGGCGTCCCGAGTGTCGCCGGCAGGAACTCAGTCTGGTTGTTGCGGCCGGCGGGCCAGAAGATGGGTTGGTCGATTCCGGGCGTCCGAAAGGCACGAATCTTGGCCTGGGTCTCCACCGACAGGAGATAGTCCTGGAACGCCGTCGCCCCCTTCTCGTTGAGGCCCGGGACCTTGTCCGGATTGACGACGATGGTGACCATGATTCTCTGCAGCGCAG
>JALYZO010000101.1 GCA_030945745.1 Actinomycetota bacterium | reverse complement strand
ATGACGGGGGCTCACCGGGCTCTTTCTCGGGCGGGATATACGGGAATCGTCCCTCAGGGGCACCGACATGAGGCTCCTCCGACCGGCGCCGCCGCCGCAGGGGGTTCGACAACTGGGACAACTTGATAAACGGTGGTCGTCGGTTCAGGTCCCGCAGAAGGTGCGGTAGGTGCCGAAGTCCTGCGGGGCGGTGGTGGCGTAGCGCTCCAGGCCAGGGCGCTCATGGTAGGGGTTAGCCACCACGTCCAGGAGCCGTTCAAGCGGATCGAGGTCGCCCTCGGTCGCCGCGGCGAGGGCCTCTTCGACGAGATGGTTGCGGGGGATGTAGACGGGGTTGACCCGGTCCATCAAGTTGGCGTTGGGGCCCAGGGCACGCCAGCGCTTCGCCCAGGCGTCAAACGCCGCGACGTCGAGGAACAGGCCGCGGGTGGGCCCGGCTTCGCCGCGGGCGGTCGCGCCGAGGTCACGGTAGAACGACGTGTGATCGACGTGACTGTGCTGCAGCAGGGTGAGCAGCTCGTCTACCAGCGGCAAGGTGACCGTCTCGTCGAGGCCGTCGGGGAGGCCGAGCTTGGCCCGCATGCCGGCCGACCAGGCGGCGTCGTAGTGCCGGCGGAAGGCGCCGAGTGACTCCACCGCCAGTGCGACCGCCTGCTCCTGGTCGTCGTGCAAGAGGGGTAGGAGGGCTTCCGCGAGCCGGGCGAGGTTCCACTCGGCCACGGCCGGCTGGTTGCCGTAGGCGTAGCGCCCGCCTGCGTCGATCGAGCTGTAGACGGTGGCCGGGTCGAATGCTTCCATGAAAGCGCACGGCCCGTAGTCGATGGTCTCGCCGGAGATCGTCATGTTGTCGGTGTTCATGACCCCGTGGACGAAACCTACGAGCATCCACTGGGTCACCAGCGATGCCTGGTTGGCGACGACCGCCTCGAACAGGGCGAGATAGGGGTACTCGGCCTCCGCTGCGCCCGGGTAGTGGCGGGAGATCGCGTGGTCGGCGAGACGGCGCAGGAGGTCGACGCTGCCCGTGGCCCGGGCGTACTCGAAGCTGCCCAACCGCAGATGGCTGCTCGCCACGCGGGTCAGCACAGCTCCGGGCAACACGGTCTCTCGGCGCACCGAGCGCCCCGTCGCCACCACGGCCAGGGAGCGGGTCGTGGGAATGCGCAGAGCGTGCATGGCCTCACTCACGACGTACTCGCGCAACATGGGGCCGACCGCGGCCAGGCCGTCGCCGCCGCGGGCGAACGGCGTGCGCCCCGAGCCCTTGAGGTGGACGTCGCGAAGGCGGCCGTCAGCGTCGACGACCTCGCCGAGCAGGAGGGCGCGCCCGTCGCCGAGACGCGGGGCGAACCGGCCGAACTGGTGTCCGGCGTAGGCCTGCGCCACCGGTGTGGCGCTGCTGGGCACGAGGTTGCCGACCAGCAGGCGCAGGCCGTCGAAGGTCCGCAGGGAGGCGGGGTCGAGACCAAGCTCGATGGCCAACGGCTCGTTGAGCACGAGCAGTCGCGGGTCGACGACCTCCTCCGCCTGCCAGGGCAGGCCCATCTCCGTAAGCTGGCGGGCGAAGTGGTCGCCAAAGGTGACGGTCAGTGGGGGTGCAACGCTCACGCCACCCAGACTATGTGGCCCCTAAGACCGCCGCCGCGCCCCTTACCCGGTGAGGGTTTCGCAGAGTCCTCCCGACAGGCCCCCACCCGCGCCTCATGGACGTCGCAGCCCGTCGGTGGGGGGCGCGCCGCTGCCTGGAGGCCGCCCGGGGGGACCGACCGGGACCGATAGGGTGCAGGGCCCCGTCGTCGTGATGGACGGCTCGCCTCGTGGAGGTTCGAAGATGGAAGACAGGCTGCGTCTGGAAGGGCTGACGCTCACCGTTGCCAGCGTCGCCCAGTCGGTCGGGTTCTACGGTGGCCAGTCGGGCCTCGAGGTCGGTTACGTATCCGAGCCGGCGTTCGCCATGATCAAGGTCGGTGACGTGACCATCGGGTTGCTGTCGGTCGAAGAGGCCCGCAAAGAAGGGGCTGAGGAGACCTCCCCAGCCCAGAAGCGGACCATCCATGTCGAGTTCACCACCGAGACCTTGACGCCGTCTACACAGAGCTGCTGGCGAAAGGGGTGGTGTTCCATGAGCCACCACACGACGAGCCGTGGGAGCGGGTCATGACTGCTTTCGATCCGGACGGGTACGCGGTGGAGATCGCTCAGGGTCGACGAGGCCACGATGGCGCTATCTGGGCGAAGGACAGGGCGGTCGGGTAGGTCTCCAACCTCGACGACCGGGCGGGGTGTACATCCTGGAGGGCGGCTCGTCCGCGAGCACCGCGTCGGTGTCGTTGAGGGCCGCCTCCCTCCGGGCGGCAGGGCCCTCCCCAGCACGTGCACCCCGAGCACACTGAGACGTCCTATGTCGTGGCCGGGGCTGTCCGCTCCACTTCCGGCGATGAGCATGTCGACGTGACCGCCGGCGGTCTGGTTACCGTCCCGATCCGGGGTGCCGCACACCTTCTCGAACCCAAACTCTGATCGGTGGGCGACCTTCATGTACACCGTGGACCCAATCTCTACATCATCCGCAAGCTGGCTGCCCTGAGTGCCCGGCCCGGTGGAATGGACTGACGAGCAGACGAACGTCGAGCTGATGGCCCGCTACGCCACCGAGCCGTACCGACAGTTACTGAGCATCCGGACAGAACGCCGCTGGAGCCCTGAGTGCAGTAGGGGGATCCCGCTGCGGGACGTACGGACCCTTCATGGGGGTCGATCGAGGGGCGAGCTCGCCCTCCTGCGGGGGAGTTATCGTCGCGTCGTGCCCGGGCCTTGTGTTGACTACGAACGCCACGGGCGCACCTACGCTCAGCACCGACGTTCCGACCCGAGGATCGCCGCCGCCATCCTCAGAGGGCTCGGTGGGGCGCGCACGGTCCTGAACGTGGGTGCCGGCACCGGTTCCTACGAGCCGACTGACCGGTGGGTGCTGGCGGTCGAGCCCAGCGCAGTGATGCGCGCCCAGCGGGACCGATCATCCGCACCGGCCATCAACGCCAGAGCCGAGTCCTTGCCCTTCGACGACAACGCCGTGGACGCGGCCATGGCCTGCGTGACCATCCATCACTGGGGGTCGCCGGTCGCCGGCCTGAAGGAGCTGCGCCGCGTGGCGGGAGGTCCCGTCGTGGTGTTCACCTTCGATCTGGATGGGCTCCCGCCCTGGCAACATCGGTACCTGGCGGAAGCGGTCGCCGCTGACCGGCCACAGTTCCCGTCCATCGACACAGTCGCCGATGCGCTCGGGGGCCAGACCAGGGTCGAGCGGCTCCCCACCCCCGGTGACTGCGCCGACGGGTTCATCGAGGCCTTCTGGCGGCGGCCAGAATCGCTTCTAGAGCCTGCCGTGCGATCGGCCCAGTCCGTGTGGGCGCGATTGGCGCCGGGCGCCGAGGACCGGATCGTCGCGCAACTCGCCCGGGATCTCGACTCGGGAGCCTGGGACGCCGAGTACGGCCCGCTTCGGGCC